>VBHS01000415.1 GCA_005881295.1 Chloroflexota bacterium | reverse complement strand
AGCGGCTTGTGTCGTCAAAAATGTGCCTTTGAGGTTGACATCGAGCACCAGATCATACTCTTCTTCAGAGACATCGAGAAACAACGTGGGACGGGTTAAGCCAGCAACATTCACAAGAATATCTAGTCCGCCAAATGCCTCCTTCGTTCTTTCGACTACCTGCACCATCTGATCCTTATTGCGCACATCTGCCACTTCACCGATGGCCTGGTTGATCTCTGTTAGCTCGGACACCACTCGTTTCACATTATCCGCCACTATATCGGTAATAGTAACTTTCGCGCCTTCCTTTGCCAGAGCCAGCGCTGTCGCTCGCCCGATACCGCGCGGCGAACCCGCACCTGTTACCAGGGCAACCTTTCCTTCAAATCTGTTCCTTACAGGTACGCTCATGATTATGTCACCTCCTGTTAAATCATGGAACTCACTCTTTATTGCCCAAGCCGGCTATTTCCTCCATCAGCTTGATCATGATGGAGTCGTCCAGTTTGTCCCAGCCCTTGATGCTTGCCATTTTGTAGAGTTGATACGTAATACTACCCAATATGAGAGGATAGCCCATGTTGTTGGCAGTATCCACAACAAATCCCAAATCCTTCACCAGGATGCTGAGGGCGCTTTTCGGTGGTGAGAAGTTCTCGGAAACCATACGCGAACCTCTATCCGAAAATATCCAGCTGTTGCCTGCGCTCTTGCTGATGATTTCAAACAGCATAGTTTTGTCCAGACCAGCTTTCTCCCCCAGCGCGAGCGCTTCCGCCGCCACCGCATTATGCACGCAGACCATGAGCTGATTGATCATCTTGACCGCCTGACCATCACCTACATTCTGCCCAACATGATAGATATTCGAGCCCAGCACCGACAGTACAGGCTTACAGCGTTCAAATACTTCAGGGGGACCGCCCACCATGATGCTCAATGTACCCCCGGTAGCTCCCGCCTCTCCACCACTGACGGGAGCGTCCAGGTAATGTACACCTACTTCCTGCAAGCGCGCAGCGGCTTCCCGCACCATTCTTACGCTCATCGTACTCATACCGATGACGATTGCGCCGGGCTTCAGTGCGGAAGCAGCATTGCCTGGCTCAAAGAGGGTAGCGGCTAACTGCGCATCATTTACGACCATTGTCACGAAAATATCGCTGCTCTTAGCAACCTCTGCGGCGCTACTCGCCGAGGTTGCTCCCTCAGCAACTAAAGCCTCAACGGGGGCAGGGTTGATATCGTAAATCGTGCAGGGGAAGCCAGCTTTCAACAGGTTACTCACCATTGGGCGGCCCATCACGCCGACGCCAATAAAGCCCACATGTAGTTCGCGAGGATGCTTTTGCTCTGTCATAGCCGTAACTTTCTTCTCTACTCCTGCCTACCTGGAGAAAAAGGATCGAAGTGGATGAAGTTCGCACTAAGAAGGGGATGCACCTACTATACTTAACTATCCTAGCATGTGTACGATTCGCATTTTATGTGCGTTTCAGCACCCCTAACTTTTCAGGCTGCTTATTTTATGTGAGTTGCGATTCTTGTATCCTGTGGCTGCAAAAATCGCAACTCACATAAAAAAATTTTATATGCAGAGTAACCTTTTTGGGTTACACATTCGTGTTTTTAGTATCAGTACTTATTGATTTTGCTCCTGCGGCCTGGAAGGGATTGGAACTGTAACCTTCTTCAGAAATATTTCGCCTCGTAAATAGCTACTCTTTAGAGTGAGCATCACAGAGCAGCGCCAAGACGAACTCATTGAAGGAAAAGGCAGGACAACAAAAAAGTTGGCGCTACAAAGACTGCGTTCAAGAGTTTGTAGTTCGTACTGCGTTGAAAAGAAACGCCGATTGGATAGTCAGCAGTATAACTGAACATTGTGCAGATTGCTCAATAGAAAGGGGCTGTTATGGCAACTCAAGCAGCATCAGTACCTAAAAAGCGCTGGATCCACATTATTCCGGCAGCTTTCCTTATGTACACGATAGCTTTCATGGATCGAGTGAATATTGGCTTTGCCATTCCTGGCATAGAGAAATCGCTAGCTGTCAGTGCTACTATAGCCGGTCTCGCGAGTGGCATTTTTTTCGTCGGCTATGTATTGTTGCAAATTCCGGGTGGGCAATTGGCTATGAAGTGGAGTGCGAAGAGGTTTGTCTTTTTCTCGCTCATTGCCTGGGGCATATTTGCAATCCTAACCGGTCTTGCCCAAAATGTCACTCAACTGCTCATCATTCGCTTCTTTTTAGGGGTTGCAGAAGGGGGTGTCTGGCCAGCCACACTGGTCCTGCTGGCACGCTGGTTCCCCATGGAAGAACGGGCACGCGCCAACTCCTACTGGATGTTCTGCCTACCCGTTGCCTCCATCATCACCTCGCCCATCTCAGGTTGGATACTCACCTGGACTGATTGGCGCACCCTCTTCATCCTTGAGGGCATTCCCCCACTTATCTGGGCAGTTGTCTGGTGGTTTACGATTGACGATTCTCCCGATACAGCTCAGCAAGCAAGGCTTCGGCCTGGTAGGCCTCATAGCGACACTGCCATACATTGCAGCCGTGATAGGCATGTACCTCAATGCCAATCACTCTGATCGCACGGGCGAACGCAAAAGGCATGTCGCCTTTCCGCTCATTATAGGAGGTATCGCGCTCCTCTTGTCTGGATGGTTGGGTTTGTCCTCGCCTCTCCTGGGCATTCTCTTCCTCATAATATCAGAGGGATTCGTGCTCGCCTATGTTGGCATATTCTGGACATTACCGCCGTTGTTCCTGAGCAAAGGGTCAGTTGGTTCAGGTATGGGGCTCATCAATGCTCTCGGCAACCTGGGTGGGCTCTTAGGGCCATTCCTGGTCGGATACTTCATTACCAGGACAGGGTCAAACCTCACCGGTATCGTCATACTCAGCATTTCGCTTGTGCTAGCAGGACTGATGACCCTTGTGTTCCGTTATGGCTCATATCGTCAACCTGTGGAAACAGCCCCTGAGAGAGAGAAAGTGGCACAGCATTAAGAGGAGCACATTCGTGCAGATTATTCGTTACAGATCTTCCAATGGTGGAGCAGCCGTTGGGCTGCTCCATGATGGTCAAGTCATTGGGGAAGCGATAACGCGAGTCCCTACGACCCACCCCGTGGAAAGCGATAAATCGAGTCCCTACAACGGCGAGTTGCGCAATCTCCTTCGAATGAGAGCTAGCGAACTGCGTGCACAGATCGAGGATATTGTTCGATCCGCTGAAGCTGGGAATCCCTCTGCAAATATCCTCGCTCCGATTGACGGGGAAACGGAGGTGTGGGCCGCAGGGGTGACCTATAAACAATCTGAAGAGGCGCGAAAGGAGGAGAGCGGAACACCGGATATCTATGCAAAGGTATACACTGCGCAACGTCCTGAACTCTTCTTCAAGGCGACTCCACGACGGGTTGCCGACCCCGATGCGCCAATTGTCGTGCGAGCCGATTCAACGTGGGACGTGCCAGAACCAGAGCTTGTCCTGGTTATCAACGCATATGGCGAGATTATTGGTTATACAATTGGCAACGATGTCAGTTCTCGCAGTATTGAGGGCGAGAATCCCTTGTATCTCCCTCAAGCCAAGGTATATGCTGGCTGTTGTGCTCTTGGTCCCGGTGATATACGGGTTGGTGTCGTCAAGATCAATCAAGAGAGTGCAGGGCTCGAGTTTCAGGTACCCTTCGGAGGAGCCAAAGAAAGCTCTTCGGGTTCACGTGAACAGGGAGAGGCGGCCAAAGAGTTCTTTACTCAATGGAAGACAGTATACATGGACCAGGTATGAGCCATCCCGAAATGCACCTTCGTACCCGCAGGGGCGGGGGACGCTTGCGTCCAATACATTTCAAAGAAGAGAGCATCTCGCTATGTCATCCTGAGCGCAGCGAAGGATCTCTGTCCGGCGAGAGATCCTTCGCTGCGCTCAGGATGACATAGCGAGATGCTTTCTTCTTTGAAATGTATTGGACGCAGGCGTCCCCCGCCCCTACGGGTACGAGTGTGCATTTCGGGATGGCTCATACCTGGTCCATGTACACGGTCTTCCATTGAGTAAAGAACTCCTTAGCCGCCTCTCCTTGCTCACGTGAACCCGAAGAGCTTTCTTTGGCTCCTCCGAAGGGTACCTGGAACTCAAGCCCTGCACTCTCTTGATTGATCTTGACGACACCAACGCGTATATCATTGGCGAAGCGAAGCGCTTTGGTGAGATCGTTGGTGAAGAGACTCGCAGTCAAGCCAAACGGTGTATCGTTCGCCAACGCTACAGCTTCCTCGTATGACCTGGCAGGAAGAATGGCGACAACCGGGCCGAAAATCTCCTCACGTGCCACCCGGCTCTCGCGGCTGAGATCAGTAATAATGGTGGGCTGCACGTAGTAGCCATCCCCCAGGTCTTTGGCCTTTTCACCGCCAGTAAGAACACGGCCGCCCTCTTGCGAACCAATCTGGATGTAGTCAAGCACGGTCTGCATTTGATCCCTGGACACCACCGGGCCGACTTTGGTGTCTTCTTCCAAAGGATCGCCCAGTTTCCAAGCCTTCGCCAGCGCAGTAAGCCGGTCTTGAAATTCACGTAGTACTGGCTCCTCGACAATCACACGGCTCGTGGCTGTACACTTCTGACCCGCACTGAGGAATGCTCCACGTGCCACCTGTTCCGCAGCATGATCCAGGTTCGCATCCGCCAGTACGACCGACGGATTTTTGCCGCCCATCTCTAATTGAACCTTTTTACCGTGCTCCGTCGCTTTGCGCTGGATGGAACGACCAACGGGATTAGAGCCAGTAAAGGTAATAGCATCTATCGCTTGATGAGTTGCAAGCACTTCACCAACTTCTGACCCCCTACCAAGAACCATATTGAGCACGCCTTTTGGAAGTCCAGCATCGACAAGCGCCTCGAGCAGGTGCGTAGCGGTGAGCGGCACCAGCTCGGCTGGCTTCCAGACGACCGTATTGCCATAGGCCAGCGCGGGAGCTATCTTCCAGGCAGGAATAGCGATGGGAAAGTTCCAGGGGGTGATTGCTGCTACAACGCCAATCGGTTCACGGCGCGCGAAGAGAAACGTCTTTGGAGAGAGGCTAGGATACGTTTGTCCGTCGGCTTCTAAGGTCAAGCCAGCGTAGTAGCGCAGTATCGCTGCAGCACGCTTCGTCTCACCGATTCCTTCTACCAGCGTCTTGCCCTCCTCGCGGGTAAGGTCTCTACCTACAGTGCTAGCTCGCTGCTCAAGCAAATCGGCAGCCTTGCGCAGAATCTCTCCCCTGGCCGGGGCAGGTGTGCGACGCCAGCCGGCGAACGCGGCGCTGGCGGCCTCCACAGCGGCGACTGCTACCGAGGTGTTGCCCATCGATACTTGCGCGACCGCCTCTGAGGGGTTCGCTGGATTGATATCATCAACTAATCGGGCTCCATCATGCCAATTACCATCAATATAAGAACGCAGTTCGGTTGCCATTTTACTTCTCCTATCTTAAGTATCGCCGATTCAATCACTACGAGAGGACCGGAACCGCTAACCCTTTTGCTCTCAGTTCGGATGTAATTGCTTCAGGATAGTATTCGCGTAATAGCGCCAGCCCGATACTGGCACGACGCACACGTTCACGAGAGAGTGCTATCACTGTAGGCTCAAGGTGCGTACCGCTTGGGTATACATCCGGGGCGTTGCGCAGCCCAAACTTGAGATAGATCGGTGCAGCTACGCGCACGAGTTCCGCAATCTCATAGTGACGAACAAAGCCACCAAAGTCGTCAGGAGCCTCGACGTATACATCAAGCGGCATTGTGGTAGCCTGGCGGATGGCAGCTAGCTGCGCTAGTGATAGATCAGTCGGTGGATTCAGCGTGCCACCTCCTAATCGCTCCATCACAAGCGCTGCTGCCGGATTAGCAGTGCCAATCTGTACAGAGAGCTTGAATACCAGGTCAGCTGGCAATTCCCCT
>VBHS01000280.1 GCA_005881295.1 Chloroflexota bacterium | reverse complement strand
GCAGCGGTCCATGATCATCAACGAGTAACAATTTTATGATAGCCATTCCTTACACCCGCTCATCCAGGTTATATCAACAGATATTGCTATAAGTATACCAATATCTGCAAGCAGGAAGACAGTCTCTGAGGCAGCGCAACAAAGCACACAGGGCTTCAATACCCTATTGTAGCTTTTCGTCAGAAATACGCCAACAGGCCGGTAGAGAATCAACCCGGAGAAGCACTCCCTTCCCTTTGCCACTGCCAGCAGCGAAGTTGCCAGCCCACTCCCTCGACAACCAGAGCGCCTACATAGCTGGTCCCAGGAGCAAGCGCCTGGACTGACCAGCGTTCCCTCGCTTGAGGCTCCTCCCTGCTAGCGAGTAATGTCGCGGGTTCTCCAGGTGTCAGAGACATATCGAACTGATCGAGCGGAATGGATAGTCCCTTCCCCTTGGCTTTGATATACGCCTCTTTTCGGGACCAACATAAGAAAAAAGCTTCTTTCCGTATCAAAAGGGGGAGTGTCTGTAACATTGTATATTCAGAGGGAGAGAAGTGAGAACGTGCCAGCTCCTCATATTCGATGTTGTCACGTATACGCTCTACATCAATCCCCACCTGCCTGTCATAAGCAAAAGCATACAGTGCCAAATCACCCGAATGGGAAAGATTGAATTGCAAGTGCTTTCCTCCGGGTGGAGAAGCAATCGCTGGCTTTCCATAGTCATTGGTCACAAACTGAAGTTTGGATGGATCAACGTCGAGGTAAAGTGCCAGTAACATCCTGAGTATTCCGTGTGCGATCGTCCAGCGGCGACGATCCCTCTCGAAGTAAAACCGCGTGGCCACTCCATACTCATCCGTCGAGAGTACCCGTTGTAGAATAGAGTACACGCGCTCTGAAGCCTCAAGTGAGGCCCTCCATACATGTACCTCATTTTTAGCAAGCGTTATATGTGGCCCAGGTACACTCCACAGCTGGTGAGAGGTAGTCATAGAGCATGATCATCCCTTGTTTCCATAATCCATTCATTCTCCGCAGCTTCGCTGCCTTCCCAGGATGGCCCTTCAGGCTGCTCTCGCATACAGCCTCCGGTGTAGGCTCTCCATCCTTTCGATGTAAACGCTTGGTATTATACACCTGCTCGATGAACATCTCCAAATTCGCTTCCGCGTCGGCAAAGAACTCGTACTCTTTGAGATACATCTCCTCTTGAAACAAGCCACGGTGCATGGCATTTTAACCAATCCCACGTACACCGGGGTGGTCTATATTGGCCGAACCCGCTGCCATACGGCACGAACCCGTTAGTAGCCTCTGGGGTGGATGCGCGGCGGATACCACTATACCCAGCCGGAGGAATGGATACTGGTCACCCAGGTGCCAGCCATCATCAGCCGGGAGCAGTTTGACGCGGTGCAGGCCAAATGAGCCCGCAATCAGCGATTTGCTCGCCGCAACAACAGCTCTTCTGCTAGCTTTTTGTCGCACTTGTCGCACTTGTCGCACTTGTTTCAATTGTTTCAGTTGTTTCAGTTGTTTCAGTTGTTTCAGTTGTCATGAGTCGCAGGGGTGCTCTTGTACCAGAAGCGGAGGCAACCGCGGTTTTTCCAGGTACAGGCATGGTCAAAGGGGGTTTATCTGAAGTGCTGAAGCTTTAAGCTTGCTTTATCGTGTTCTCATGAAGAGGGGCTGGGCAATGACACTATCTATCGTCACCGGCCCAAAAAATTCCTTCAGGAGAGAACATATACTTTTTCCCACGGTAAGTTCCATGTGCTCCCTTGTACAGGGAAACATTTTGAAGGATTGGAGAGAGCATTGGGCTTGAATCTGAATAAAGCAGTCTCGCTGACCCATCCTTGAGGCACAAGAGAAGTGAATAGATACATCATCCACAATCACCTCATCAAAAAGGCCGAGCAATAGATGGCTCACTGCCTCTTCTGCTATAAGTTCAGCATTCTCTACCTCCTCTGGCAACACTTCAAAAATCCTGCCATAGCTCCGCGCATTAATGTGAAGAAGGTGCATATATGATCCTTTCTAAATAGCCTTTGTAGCTGTCAGTTTGATGCGATGATGGGCGACTTCTTGTGGAGCAATAGCAAAGCTTCATCCTATCCCTGCCACTCGCACCTCCTGCAAACTTATGAAAAAGATTCCCCATCCCATTTTCTCTTGCTTTACGCATTCCAGGTTGAGTATACTTACTGGGGTCTTATTTAATTGGTTTTTGGTAACCCAAAAGTCTACTCTCATCAAGCCTTCAATGATGTTTCAAACTGACGCGATGCAACCTGGTGGGGACATATTTTGAATAGCATAAGCGCGAAGGCATTAAGCAACAACTTACGCAAGCACCTGCGTGCCGCTGGCTATTTCCAGAAGGACCTGGCCGACGAGCTTGGTTTACACCCGAAGGTACTTAGCCGCAAGCTAAGCGGTAATGGGAACGCCCACCTGACCGAGGTGGAAGTACGGCGCATTATCACTACGCTGGCACGATGGCAAGCGATTACCACCCAGAACGAAGCAATTCAACTGCTTGAACTTGCACAGAAGGAACAAAGCAGCTTTAGTCCTCAGGAGTGGCAAACGCATCCCCTCAATCTTTTAACTAGTAGGAATACGATGCATCACACGGATTACGTCTCTCGGCGTTCCGTCCGGCACAATTTACCTGCTCAGCTTACACGACTTGTCGGGAGAGAAGAGGAGGTAGAGCAACTCCGCCAGGTGTTGGGACAGGAAGAGGTGCGGCTGATCACGCTGGTGGGACCAGGTGGTAGTGGCAAAACGCGTCTCGCTTTGCATGTGGCGAAGGAACTGGTCGATACATTTGCGCAAGGTGTGTGGCTTGTGTCTCTGGCTGCAGCGCGTGATTCAGACCGGATGCTGCTGGGCATCATGCAGATCTTAAATATCAAGCCTGCCCCTGCCTCGTCTGCGATTCAAAGCCTGATTACCCATCTGCAAGACAAGCAACTGCTGTTATTACTCGATAATTTCGAGCAGGTAAGTGATGCAGCTCCAGTCATCGGCGAGTTGCTGGCAGCGGCTCCTGGTCTCAAAGTGCTGGTCACCAGCAGAATGGTACTGCATTTGTACGGTGAGAACGAGTTCAAGGTACAGCCACTAGACGTACCCGACTCAAGTGATGCGTTGGATGTAACAAAGCTTGCGCAGTATGGAGCGGTTCAGCTCTTTGTTGAGCGAGCCCGGGCTGTAGAACCGGGCTTTGCCTTGACCACTGAAAACGCAGCCAGCATCGCTCAAATTTGTGCCAGAGTCGACGGATTACCGCTGGCGCTTGAACTGGCTGCTGCTCGCGTCAAGTTGCTACCACCAGCGATGCTCCTGGCACGGCTCTCAGAGGCGCGGCTCTCCGTATTGACGAGAGGTGCCAAAAATCTACCAGATAGGCAACACACTATGCGCAATACCATTCGATGGAGTTATGACTTACTCACTCCCATCGAGCAAGCGTGGTTTGCTCGTCTGGGAGTGTTTAGCGGAGGATGGTCGCTTGAGGCAGCAGAAGCGATGCTGCAGGCTGTTGCAACGGACCTGGATGACGAGGACGCCACTGTTTCAGAGTTCACATTGGATCTGCTTGAGCGCCTTGTTGACAATAGTTTGCTGGTGCGACTGCCAATGACAGCTGGGCAAGTGCGCTTTACACTGCTGGAGACGCTGCGTGCCTATGCACTGGAACGGTTGAACGCACATGGTGAGCTTGAGCGTCTACGAGACTGGCATGCCTGCTATTACCTGTGGGTGACAGAAACAGCTGAGATAGGATTAAGAGGTCCACAGCAACTCATGTGGCAGGCTCGGCTGGTGACAGAGCAGGATAATTTCCGCGCGGCTTTGAAGTGGTCGCTTCAACGAGCCAGTACTGGAGCCACCATGGTTGCAAGTAAACCTGTCAGCCCCACGGGCAGGTCGACCAGTGATGAGGAAGAAATGAAAGGGGTTGGAGATAGCGTCTCATTGCTGGCCGGGCCATTGAAGATAGTGACCGGAGCCGAAGTTCTCGCTGTTGAGGTGTCTCTACGTCTAGCGGCGGCCCTTCGAGCATACTGGGAATGGCAAGGCCACCTGGTTGAAGGGCGAGGCTGGCTGGATGCAGTGCTGGAAGTTCCAATTGTGGGAGGAGCAGGAAGGACCGCATTGGCAGCAAGGGCAAAAGCGTTGGGCGAAGCGGCCCGCCTGGTATGCTTGCAAAACGAGCAGAGCAAAGCGGTAGAACTGGCAGAAGCGAGCATCGCGCTCTGGCGGCAATTGGACGATCCCAGGGGCCTGGCGACTGCATTATTTTACCGGGGATGGCCAGCTCATGCCCAGGGCAATCACGAACTGGCCAAAAGTTTGTACGAGCAAGGCCTGCAATTGCTCTCTCCCACAGACGATATATGGCTGCGCGCTCAGTTGCTCTTTTACCTGGGCGCGGCAGCTGGCTTCACATATAACTTCGAGCAAATGCGGTATTACTATGCTCAAAGTAGAGAGCTATTTGAACAGGTTGGTGACAAGAGCGCGATTGCCGATGTGATGAAAGATCAGGGTGGGATGTTGATCCTGGAGGGGAAATACACAGAAGCAATCGCGCTCTTGCTAAAGAGTATTGAACTAAGCCATGAAATTGGTTACAAACAATTTGTTGCAACAGGTATTGGGCTATTAGGTTTTGCGATAGGTTTGAGAGAAGAACCGGACCCACGTTCGGCTAGCCTGCAGGCGGCTCGACTGTGGGGGGCAAACAAAAGCTTGATGGGTGCTGTTGGTTCAAGCTCATGGTTAAGTGACTCTCCTGTTATTCAAGCGGTTATGCTCCAGATTCGCTCCCGCGTGGACGAAGAAAGTTGGCTGGCCGCCCGGCTCGAAGGCCAGGCACTCACCGAAGAGCAAGCTATTGCGGAATGCCTGGCGTTACAAGGTGAACTTGAAGAATAAAGAAGATCGCTCTGAAAAACTTTCACGAGCTCTTTCGACCCCCAGATATTAGAACCCCTTTCGATAAAAGCGCAAACTTTACGGAAATGAGTACCTACCTATCAAGCAGAAGCGTGGTATCAACTGTTATCCAGTTTGTAGAACAAACCTGGACGTCAGCTGTTCGCGCCGCCCTGATCCAGTCCGACCTTCCCAGCGTTCCTGCTCCATTCCAGGAGGTTATCAGATCAGGTCATGTCCTAAAGAGGATGAAGGTTGGAACGTCCCCCTTTCGGACCAACGCTAGCCATACCACCTTGCGTGTCCCGTTACCGGGACCGGCCTGGCCTGCCAGTCTTTGTCGGGGTGTCCCTCTGACAGACTTCTTCCCTCCGCCCTTTAGCCGGAGAGAGCATGCTCCGCCTTCAAGGCTGCGACTCTAGCAGCCGATGGCGAGGCGGTTTGTCGCGTGGCTTCCAATGCCATTCTCGATAAAACGAGCGATGCACATTCACAGAGGCATTAAAGTCAGCATTCGCCACGTAATGACAGACGGGACAGAAAAACAATTTTCCCCACTTCTCTGTGATGCGCTTGCCGCCTCGGTGGGAAAACCTTTCCCCCTTGGCGCCGCATCGCGAGCAGTATTGGGATGTCCCATGCGGATTGACTTCGACGGTGACTGTGCTGCATACCGCGTAGGTCTTGTCTTTACTGGAGTTGTTGATCTTGCCTCGAAGCTGATTGGCTTGCCTGCGGTTCATGCGAGCCGACTTGCTTCTCCCAGTTGGCTTGATCTTGCGTAGTCGTTCAAAGAGCAGCACACAGCCGGGATACTTCGCAGACATCGGCAATGATGCGCGCAACTTTGTCGGCGGCATCTTCATTCATCCGTCGGACATGTCTCCAGATCTGCTGATTGCTGTGCTCGCCTTTCACCGGCGTGCCTGATTGCCACTGTTTCTTCGCAATACACTTGAGGTGCCCATAGCGGTGTCGGTCAAGACCATGATCGGTCACAAACGCTGTCTCGATGATCCGACCATCTTGCCTGACCGTGATCACGGCAAGATTTTTCACATTGAGATCGACGGCCACTGTGACCAGGTGCGGATCTTCTTTGCTCTCTTTGACCTTCTTGGCCTTGACTTCCTTCACCTGCGGGAAGTGCAGCGCGGCGGACTGCTTGCGCAAGATCAATTTGGGGCTTTGGTTCTCCCAGGCTGGATCACGCCATCGCGCTTCAAAATAGCGGTTCAGGTTCACAGGGTAGTTCTGCCATTCCCAAGCGGTTCCGGTGTAGATCTTGAGCCGGGCGAAGCAGGTGCGTGGGTTCGGGCGCAGGTCGGTCCCGTCCAAGTCCAGACGGAACGCTTCGTCGTAGAGAGTGGGGTGATTGGTGGCTCCTGGCAGTCCAGGCTGTCCCTTGTTCTTGCCCGAGGCCTTCCAGTTGGTCAGATGCGAGAGGTAGGAACGCGCTTTACCAATGGCATCTTTGATCACCGAGCGGCGGTAGATGAACGGGAACTCGGGGAACTGGTCGCTGAAGTTGTAGGAGGGCAACGGATGGGGATGGGAGCGGGTGGAGACGGTGAGGGCTTCGGCCCAGGTCAGCAGTTCGTTGGGGGAGATGAGCCGCTCCCGTCCCTCTTGATGCTTCTCTGAGAAATAGCTCACGCGCTCAGCAAGCTTGTCTGGGTGAGCCAGAAAGAAATGGATATAGAAGGCGCGCGCCCTATTCAGTACCTCGACCGTCGCAGTGAGAGCGGCCTGTTTGTCTGTATTGGCTCCTCCCTGGTCTCGCTTGCCCAGATCAAGCAAGAGTTTGGTGGTACGTGTCGCTTGTACCATGCAACGGCGCTCCCGATGAGAACAAAAGTTCCTGATGCCTCCAGTGTACTGCCTTTGTGCCTTCTTGTCAAGCTTTTTCGACTGGCATCCACTCATAACTTGCCTCGTTATGCGATGCCTCTTGTGATATGATGATGTATACCCGGCAAGAAACAAAGAAGCAAGCTATCTTCTAACGATATTCGGGAACGATCTTAACATTTTCTGCTTCTATCATTCATCAATAAAAAATAATATCAATTGTAGAGAAGAAAGCTGGTTGCTTTAAGAGGAGGATTAGATGGAACTTTCGTTACGTCTGGATACATTAGAAATGGTGGAGATGCGCTACTTGCGTCATCGAGATCGTTACCGAGACTGGCCATCATTTCAATTACTTGCTGCATCAAGGCAAGCAAAGATAATGGCCTATATGACCAAGGATGTGGCCGAGCAACTACACCAGCAGATATTAATAGTAGAGTCGGCTGTCGGCCTGGATGAGGACGAGGATGGGGATGAATTAGATGAAGATAGCATCGATGATGAGCCGAAGGGCAGCAGCGAAGGTGCTAAATCAACCGAGCGTGATAGTTCTACTTTTTCTCCTGCTTTCGCTCAAGCACTTGAACGGCTTAATGACCTGGCACGCCAACGATTACCAGAAGGTAATATCGGCAGTACTGGCAGCAAACAGCCCATACAGAGTGGCGATGTAACTGCAGAGAGTAATGAAGTGAGTGGGGATGATGATGATGCACTTGAGCAATTACAAGACGCTTTTGTCCAGATGATGGAAGTTGTACGTGAGTTAGCTGAGGAGCTCTCAACCGATGCACTCAAAATTTCGGGGCGTTTTCGTTGTGCGCGTACCAACATTGAATTTATCCAGGCGGTCTCCGAAGCCGACGAGGAAGATGATGAGGAAATGGCTGAAGAGAGCGAGAGTGGTGTCATGGAGGTAGAGGTAGAGGTAGAGCTGGTAATGGTTCTGCAGCTCTTCGAAGAAGGGCGAGCCAGACCAGATGATCTGCCTGTCGTTGAGCTTCAACTCGACGTAGATGATTTTGAACGTCTACACGAAACGCTTGACTTCGCTCTGCAGCAAGAGGAAAGAAGTCGCCGCCGGAAGTAGTACAATTGCCGAATTGGAGTTTATCACACATGCAACGATCAATTACCATAGAAGATCTCTACAAGATCAAGTTCCTGACACGGCCCTGTATCTCTCCTGATGGTCAGCGCATGGCCTTTGGCGTCACAACTATAGATGACCAGGAGCACGAATATCGTTCCTCTATCTGGATGGTTTCTACAGATGGAGGTGAAGCCTGGCGTTTCACCATGGGCGCCAGTAATACTACCAGCCCCAGTTGGTCCCCTGACGGGCGCTGGCTGGCCTTTGTCTCCGAACGTGAAGGTGAACTGCCGAGCAAAGATGATAAAGAACACAAAAAAAACAGCAAGGGCAAATCACAGGTATGGGTTATTCCGACCAGCGGCGGTGAAGCCCGCCAATTGACCTACACGCAGCATGGCGCGTCTCAGCCTGTCTGGTCGCCCGACAGCAAACACCTGATCTACAGTGCTACCGTTGGTCCAGCCGATGAAGAGACCGGGGAAGGAAAACGACTGCCGAAGGCGCGCGTGATCGATAGGCTGTGGTACCGCCAGGATGGTGTAGGCTTTATCTATGAGCGACGTCGCCACTTTTTCCTGATTGATGTCACTGGTGGTGAGCCGCAACAGATTACCGACGGTGACTGGGACGACAACGATCCTGCCTGGTCACCAGACGGGACTCGCATCGCTTTTACCTCCAATCGCGTGGAGGACCGTGATCGATGGCGCTATTTTGGCGCCGACCTCTACGTACTGGCCATTCATGATGGGGAAGCCGGTGAATTGCGCTGTTTAACGGATAGTACTCGTTCGTGCTATTCCCCTTCCTGGTCACCTGATGGCAAAACCATTGCTTTTCTCGCGGCCCCCAAATTAGGCTCAGCCAATCACTTTGAGCTTTTTACCATCGATGCCGATACAGGAGGAGAACCTCGTAACCTGACGAGCGAGTTTGAGGGTAGTTGCGCAGATTCAACCAATGATGATTTGAGCGACGAGCACATGCTGCCAGCTCCTCCCTGGTCTCCCGATGGCAAGACGCTCTACGTCCTGGCATCACACAGAGGCGCTACACGCATCTTCGCTATCGCAAGTGATGGAGTGGGCAAGCAACCATTAACGCTGACACCTGGCAATGTTTATGTGCGTGATTTCAGCATCGATCACTCCAGAGCTCACCTAGCTCTGCTCATCGAAGACCCGGCACACGTGACTGAACTTTTCACCTGTGCAACATCCTCCCCAGGCGAACTGAGGCGCATTACCAGCTTCAACGACGCGCTTGTTGAAGAGGTCGCGCTTGCTACACCTGAGTACATGCCATACACCGGCGTTGATGGCTGGCCAATAGATGGCTGGATTCTCAAACCTCATGATTTCGATCCGGCGAAGAAGTACCCGATGATTGTAGAGATTCATGGCGGGCCAAACAGCCAGTACGGCTATGGCTTTTTCCATGAAATGCAGGTACTTGCAGCCAGCGGCTATGTAGTACTCTACACGAATCCGCGCGGAAGCACGGGTTATGGTCGAGAGTTCGCCCTGTCGGTCGTCAACCGCTACTCCTTCTTTGGCAGCAGCGACATCGGCTGGGAATTCGCCGACGACGATATGGAGACGACTCCATGGGAGGACCCGGATCTGTACAGGCTTATGTCACCGATTACCTATGTCAAGCAGATGCATACTCCCCTATTGATCATCCATAGCGAACAGGACTTGCGCTGTGGTATCGAGCAGGCGGAAGAGCTTTTCGCGGCCTTAAAATACCTGGGACGCACGGTGCTCTTTGTTCGCTTTGAGGGCCAGAGTCACGGGCTCTCGCGTGGGGGTCACCCAAAACTACGCCTGGAGCGGCTGCGACACATCAAAGGATGGTTTGAAACGTACTTATGAACCAGGTGGGCTTTTCAAAGACAAAGCAGGAAGGAGCGGTTGCATCATTTCCGTCCCTTCATGGTTTGATAGGCATACTACGGTTTCAGCATCCCAATCTTATCTTTCCCGGACTCGGTAAACCAGAGCGTATGATCTGCACCCAATACTATACCTAACGGGAGACTACCAACGGTAGGAATACGATAGAGAATGAAATGACTAGCCACAGCATCCAGGCGTGCGATCATGTTATCCGAAGTTACCGTTACCCACACTTCGCCACCAGGGCTGATCGTCAAGCCATACATTCCACCTGATTCATTCCCACTATGAGGGATATAATAAGGAGTAAATTTCCCTGTCCGGGAATCAAGCTTCAACAGAAGTCCCCCGGAGAAGGAGGTAATCCAGAGGGCTCCATGGGCGTCGCTGGCAATCTCCATAAGAGGATCCGTGGGACCTGACATCGTGAAAAAGCTGAACTTGCCAGTACTGGGGTCAAGGCGGCCAATATGGTTGCCGCTAGCTTCGGTAAACCAGACTATGCCCCGAGGATCAACACTTATCCCATATGGATTGAGCTTCTGGACGCTCCTGTCACGCGAAATTGGGAATTGCTTGACCACACCCGTGTGCGAGTCGATCCTCCCCAATGAGTCGGCATTGAGTTCCGTAAACCATACGTTTCCACGAGCATCGAGCGCAATGTCATTTGGGGCACTTGGCAGTTCCAGTCGCCTGGTTGCATCACCCGGGTCAGGGACCGTCAATGTGGGTAAGCCATATACCTGGTACTTCCCCGTCGAAGGATAGTAGTGCCCGATATAGTTGGCATATTGTTCAGCGAACCAGATCGTATCGTCCGGCGCTACCAATAAGCCCATAATACCATTTTGCCCATGTGGCGGCGTTACTTGTCGAAAGGTCTGTGTCGCTGGATCAAAAACCGCAAGATAATTATGTCCCATTTCTCCAAACCAGATGCGCCCTTCGTGGTCGATAACCGGTCGCATCATCCCACTGTTGGTCTGAGGAAGCGGGTACTCACGAAACGTACCTGTCCCCGCGATACCAGGTATCGAGTTGGTCTGGATACTCGTGGCGGGTGTTTCAGTAGTACTATTGCTTGTCGATGAGGGGGAAGTAGTTGTATCCGCACAGGCAGCCAGAATAAAAATGAAAAGGGTAAAGCAAGTAATAACAGTTACGCGTCTCATCTTAATTGATCTTTCAAACCGTTCTGTTTACTGCGCCAAAAAACCGGCTATACCGTCCTCGGCAAGGTGCGACAGATGTGCATTGACCAGCGTATTCTGCCAGTCGCGCGTCTCAGACTCCGGAAGGTCAACTATTTCGACGCGTAGATAATTATCGGTCAAGCCCTCCCAGCGCCCATGCTTCCTATCCTCGAGAAGGACCTGTACTGTGGAACCCAGAAACTGCTGGCGGAAGAGACGGCTATGTTCGTCATTGAGCGCGAGTAGTTGTTCGCTGCGCGCCTTTTTGACTTCATCCTTGATCTGTCCTCTCATACGTGCAGCTGCCGTACCCTGGCGAGGCGA
Organism: Chloroflexota bacterium; assembly: GCA_005881295.1. Classification (GTDB taxonomy): domain Bacteria; phylum Chloroflexota; class Ktedonobacteria; order Ktedonobacterales; family Ktedonobacteraceae; genus UBA11361. The sequence continues at coordinate 2,691 of VBHS01000280.1, read as the reverse complement.
GAAGCGAAAGACGTGTGATTTGGCGAATTGCAGTTCACTAGCAAGCTGGAAGGTCTGTTCAAAATCACTCTCGCTCTCACCTGGGAAACCAGTGATGATATCCGTGCTGATGGCAACTCCCGGAATGAGCCTCCTGGCGGTGGTGACCAGTGTATGATAGCGCGCGCTGTTATAGCGACGTGCCATACGCCGCAGTATAGTGTCCGACCCACTCTGCATCGGGAGATGGAAGTGGCGGCACATGCGTGGATTCTGCCACAGTTCCAGCCACTCGAGGCGAAAATCTTCAGGCTCGAGTGACGAGACCCGAATACGAGGAATAGTTGTCTCTTGCAGGAGTGCGGCAATCAAATGCCCAAGGTCCTGCTCTTTGTTCTCATCTGGATGGTAATCGCCCAGGTGGATACCTGTCAGTACTATCTCCTGATAGCCCGCTCGTCCCTTGCGCTGCACATGATCAACGACGGAAGCAATGCTTCGACTGCGTGACCCACCGCGTACATAAGGTACAATGCAATAGGTACACCGGTTATTGCAGCCGTCTTGCACCTTCATCTGCACCCGAGTGCGCGACGTCAGCCTGTCATTGCTTGAGGCAAGCAAGCTCGTCTGCCGTGACGTAAATGGAGAAAGGGTAGGTGGATTGTCAGGTTGTGGCTCCTGGCCCGACTCCCCGTCAATCAAAAGTGATTGGTCACTGCCGATATGGTGAGTATCAAGTGGCAGCACTGGCAACATGTGCCGCTGTTGCGGATACTGGTTCTCAGACGAGCTAATCTGTTCTGCAGAATGTCGAGAGCTATCTGCTTTCCATCGCTCCTTGACTGCCTCAACGAGAGAACTCTTTCCAGTGTTGCCCACGACTAGATCGACGCCTGGCAGCGCTGCTACTGCTGTGGGATTCAACTCGGCATAGCAGCCAGTGACAATGAGGAGTGCATCAGGTTGACGACGACGCGCCTGGCTGATGAGTTGCCGCGAACTCCGGTCACCCAGGTGAGTGACCGTGCAGGTATTGACGATATAGACATCCGCAGCATCGCTAAAATCATGCTGCACAAAACCCGCAGTACTCATCTGTTCGCTAATAGCCTCGCTATCGGCCTGATTGACTTTACAGCCCAGCGTGGCGACAGCGAATGTGTTTGATTCCGACAATGAATGATCCTGCATATCTACTCTATACGGTACTTTTTTCTCATTCTATTCATAAACACAAGAAAACTATCTTGCTTCCTTGCCTTCTTGCTCGTTCTCAAGCAGCATGATTATAGCCTAAAAAGACAAAACGTTCCAGTGGGTTCTATGTTGCTGGCCCTTGTTCTAGTTAACGGCTGATTTGCGCAGGTAATGTTTCGACAAGTGACTTCTGGATAAGTGGTAATACAAACCATATGTTGCCTAAGCCGAATAATGTACCCGTGACGATTCGTAAAACCCAGGTACTCTCGCGCCAGCCAAACATCTGCGTTATACCATCCCAGGCCATGGGCAGCAACATCAGAATCCAGAACCACCAGGGTAAGCCCGGCATGCGCTTTTTGCTCAGCACAAAGACCAAACTGCCCAGAAACATCGATGTATAGATGGAGAGGTTACGTTCGCAGAGCCCTAGTTGATGTCCAAAGACGTAGAACGAATGTGAAGGGACCTGGGCACAAATGAAATGCAGTGAAAAAAACAGCGGTTTTGCGATAACGTCCAGCCCAAAGTATGAAAGAAAAGGGATAGCTAATGCCGTAGCAACAATTACGCCAAGTACGATAGTGATGATAGTCGCCCAGGAATTCAGCAACCATTCACCCAATGCCTGGTTGAAACGCCCAAAAGCCTGCCTCTGTTTCAAAGAGAAGAGGGAAATTCCTCTATTGCTTTTTTTTACCTGTTGTTGTAGTGCCATTGTGTTCTTCCTCGCCGTATGGGCAGGGATGCTTATGCTACTGATCTATCGAAAATGTATCCCTCAAGGTAACTGAAAGGCTTTTGCCAGGTTGCTAAAATCAATGCGACCTTCCAGGATTGTGTCATCATTGATGATAATGACAGGGATGCGATAGCGATACTCCTCAAAAAGCTTTGGATTGCTCCGAATGTCGACCTCTGTGAGTTCAAAGTCTGACTGGGCCGCTATGTCATCAAGCATATCACGCGCCTCATCGCAAAGGTGGCAACCAGCTTTTGTATAAAAGGTCACACGGGGTTGCGATGGTTCTTTTGCCCTTGTCACGCTTGTTTCTCCATAGACTAATCTTTTCACCCTAATGATAACACATACAAAGGGACTATTACAGGGCAACAACCGATAAGGGTGCATGAAAAAGGGCAACATGCCAACCCATACAGGTGTTGGCGTGTTGCCCCGTAGGCTTGCGGGAACCAGCTGACCCTAATGACAGTCGTATGGTGCGGGTGGACAGTAAGGCTGGATGAACGCCAGTGTATGACCGGCGTGAACGTTGCTATGATGCAGCGGGAATGGAGGAGCCGCTACCATCTTTATCGTCCAACCGAGCAGACCTGCAAGCAATGCAAGTGCCATAACTACCAGAAATACCCACTTCCGCAATGTTGTGATCATAAAAAACTCCCTCTCGATTCGCTAACGCGAGCAACTTTTGCGCGCGTTTTCAAGCGAGCCATATTTGCTCGTCTAATGATTCAGGTGGAAAGGGAGAGAAAAAAACTTGCAAT
>VBHS01000279.1 GCA_005881295.1 Chloroflexota bacterium | reverse complement strand
CCAAGCAGGGTGATCGCTCCTGTTGCCAGCAACATGGCCATGAGCGCGGCGACCGCGCCGACGATCCCATTCTCAATCACCACCTCGCTCAAGACGGTGCCACTCGTATAGCCCACTGCTTTCAGGATTCCCAGTTCACGTCTGCGCTCGAGCATCGCCAGCGCAACGGCGTTGGCGATGATGATCACCCCGGCAATCAGCGAGAGTGAGGCAATCGCCACGAGCATCTCCAGGATGCTATTGAGGAGCTGTCCAACGTACGCACCAATATCGGCCAGGTTTTGCACCGTCGCGTTCGGGACGAGCTTCCCCAATGTGTTCAGCGCAGTATTGACCTGCGCGGAGTCGATCTTCATATAGGTGACTGTTGTTACCCCGGTTGTTGCCGGGCTGAGCGTACTCACGGTCTCTGTCGATGCTAACACATTCCCTACATGGTCATTGAAGGAGGAATTGGGATCATAGATACCAACCACCGTCGTTGACTCCATCGTCTTGCCATCTGTGCTGGCAAAGATGATGGTATCGCCCGGTTTCAGGTGCATCTGGAATGGACCCGTGGCGGTCAGCAGACCGCTGACCACCACATTCGTCGTGCCTGCATCGCTCGCATGCAAGTTACGGCCCTGCACAATCGTCAAGGAAGGTGCTGGCTGTGAGAGGTCGTATCCCTCCATACTACTCAGGAACGTGATAGCTCGCTGGCGGCTATCGCCGGTCGGCAAGACTTGCTGTAATGAACAGGGCCAGCATGGTCGTCGTCGTACGTGTGCGTTGCCGCCCAATGTTGCGCAGGGCCATCTTCGTGCTGACCTTCCAGGTGCGCGGCACCAGCACGATAACGATGCCCACCAGCGAAGCAGCGAACAGCAGGATTCCAAACACCGGCAGCACCAGGTACAGCAGCACCGATGCAGCCATACCCACCAGGATCAGGGCAAGGTACCTGAGATCAAAGTGTTCCGGCACCGGCAGTTTGCTGACGACGAAGACGACCAGGCCGAAGAAGACGCTCAGCACCAGCAGGAAAGCGAAGGCGCCGTAGACCGCTGCTATGCCCAGCACCACATCATTCTTGAGGATCACGATCGCCAGCGCGCAGAAGAGCACGGAGAGTACGACCAGTAAGGCAATCGTCAGGGCGATACTGCTCGCTCCCCGGCTTTCGGACAGGTCGCGTATGACATTCAAGGGGCGAATGTTGGCCGCCTGCACGATGGGTATCAGGCCAAAGATCAGCGCAGTCACCAGGCCGATTGCGACTCCACCGGCGATCGTCCAGGGATTCAGCTGGAACGGAACGGTTAAGCCGAGATTTTGCATCAGGATGCGCACGATGGAGCTGACACCAGTGGCTGCTGCCGCTCCGATGATGCCGCCAACCATGCCGAGCAGGCCCGCTTCCAGGCCAAACAGCACGTAGAGGTCCACGCGGCGATAGCCTGTTGTCTTGAGCATGGCAATCTCCGTCTTCCGACGCGAAAGCAACACTTGCATGGTATTGACGATGCCAACGCCACCGATCAACAGCGCGAGCAGACCCGCAATCTCTAAGAACTTGCTGATCAGGTCAATTGAGGATTGCTGGGCTTGCAGCGCGCCGGCCACCGTCTGCGTAGAGGCCAGCGGGAAGTGCTGGTTAATAGCCTTGACCACAGCGTCAGTCTGTGCCTGATTTGCCGTTGTTACATAGACGGTACTATAGGATGCAGGCGTACTCGGAGCCGCGGCTTGCTCGTCATGAGCCGAAATGAGCATGAGATTGCCAGATTGGGCGAATACGCCTGAATCAGCGACGACCCCTGCAATCGTGACATGCAGTGTTTGACCTGAACCGGCTTGCGTTTTGATATACACCGTGACGATGTCACCCACCTTGTGGTGAAACGTGGTGCTCAACTGCTGGGTGATGATCACCTGGTTCCTGGTGAGCAGGTTCGAGACGCTGCCATAGCTCGGCGTGACGAATGTGGGCGGCGATACAACCGGGTAGTTGTTTGGGTCGACCGCATTGACGCTGAAGGACTGGGATGACGATGCCACTGGACTCAAAGGGCCGCTTGTACCGGGAGATGCCACCGGACTCAAAGAGCCATTGGCGCTCATGACAGCAGTGTAGTTCGTGATGGCGCCCTCGCTTTTGAGCTGCTCGAAGTAGGACAGGTCGCTCGCTTTGAACGGCACGCTCTGGGCCGTCACCGCGATATCGCCGCCATTCGTATCGCGCGTGCTTGAGGTGAGCGAGTTTTGTAGCATGGAGCCGACCAGTTGCAAGGCGACAATGGCCATCACGCCGACGGCGACACAGAACACGGCCAGCAGTGTGCGCAGCCCACCCCGGAGCAGCGAACGTGAGGTATAGTTGAAGTACATGGAAGCTTTCATGGGCGTCTCCTTTCGTCGCCGTCATTACGTGAAACTGCCGTTGGAGTGCTCGATCTCGGTAATTTTGCCATCGACGATACGAATGGTGCGGTCGGCATGCGAGGCCACCACTGGGTCGTGTGTCGCGATGATGAAGGTTTTCCCTGTCTGTGTGCGTAGTTGGGCGATCAGCTCAAGCACGTTTTCGCCATTGCGCGCATCCAGGTTGCCGGTTGGCTCGTCAGCAATCACAAAAGCGGGATCGGTTGCCAGCGCACGCGCAATCGCAACACGCTGCTGCTCCCCACCGGAGAGCTGGTTCGGTCGGTGATCGAGCCGGTGCGTGAGACCAACCAGGGCCAACAGTTCTTGCGCACGCGCGGATGGCGAGCCTTTGTGCTTTCCGACATACAGGGGAACTTCCACATTTTCTTGGGCGGTCAGCGTGGGAATCAGGTTGAAGGCCTGGAAGACCATACCGATCTCGCTGTTGCGCACCGCCGCCAACTTGCCCTCGCTCATGCGTGTGATATCAACGCCATCGATCAACACCTGCCCGGTCGTGGGATTATCCAGACCGGCGATAATGCCAAGCAATGTACTTTTCCCTGAACCGGATGGCCCAACGATGGAGACGAACTCTCCACTCCTGATCTGAAAACTGATGCCCTTGAGGATCTCGATGCGTTCGCGACCGAGGGGCAGATTCTTGGTGATGTTTAGCACATCCATCACAACTGTGCGCTCAGTACTTTGTGCTTGCCCGGTTTCGGGCGGAACAGTTGTATGCATATGACTTCTCCTCCTTCTTTCTTGGTAAGCTACTCGTTCCGATCCCTATCTCAGCGCGCTGTGCGGCGTCCATACGCCCAGACTGCCAGCGGAATGAAGATGACGAGGAGACCTACACACCAGGCCAGCGCCTGCCAGATGGTCGAGGCATCCGGCTGGTTGAGCAAGAGCCCGCGCACGGCGTTGACGATCAGGGAGACCGGCTGGTGCTCGGCGAAGGCACGCAGCCAGCTGGGCATGCTCTGAGTCGGCACGAAGGCGCTACTGGCGAAGGTCAGCGGAAAGAGCCAGATGAAGCCAGCCGATTGTGCTGCCTCCACACTGCTTACCACCAGTCCAACCGTCGCCGAGATCCACGAGAAGGCAAAGCTGGTCAGCAGCAAAAGCCCCGCCGCCGCCACCCAGGAGAGGACATTGCCCTGTGGTTGGAAGCCGACCAGCAGCCCGACCATCCACATGACAAACACGACGAAGGTACTCCGTACCAGGTCAGCGAGGGTGCGACCAGTGAGGACGGCCGATCTTGCCATCGGCAGCGAGCGAAAGCGGTCCACCAGACCTTTTTGCAGGTCGGTGGCCAGGCCGATACCGGTGTTCGTCGAGCCGAAGATGACGGTCTGAGCGAAGATGCCGGCCATCAGGTAGTTGACGTAGCTGGTGCCACTGACCGCGATCGCCCCCCCAAAGACGTAACGGAAGAGGAAGACGAACATGATCGGCTGGATTGTCGCGAAGAGCAGTTCTTCGGGGATGCGCGGGATCTGCACCAGCTGGCGCCTGGCCAGCACGAGCGCGTCGGCGAGCGTCCAATAGATCGAGGGACGGGCCAGCGGCAAGAGGGTATGGGTCGTGTGCAAGGTACTGCTGTTCATCGTGTACTCCTTACCAGAGGTTGGCTGTCTGCGATCTCAGCGGGCAGCTCTGTTTCCGAAGCCTCGCGCCCGGTCAGCGTGAGAAAAACATCATCCAGGGTGGGCTGGCGCAGGGCCAGGTCGTCCAGGGGAATCTGCGCCGCATCGAGATCGCGCACGATGGCAACGAGCTGGTGCGCCCCGTGTCTCACCGGCACAACGAGCTGGCGGCGCTCCGCGTCAACCTGGAGTTCGCCTGAACTGTAGGGACGCAGCGCCTGTGCAGCGGCAGCCAGGTCACCCCCCTGCGCCAGCGTGAGCTCGATGCGCTCGTCACCGACCTGGGCCTTCAGTTCATCGGCGGTGCCGTTGGCAATCACATGCCCATGATCCACGACAGCGATCTGGTCGGCGAGTTGATCGGCTTCCTCCAGGTATTGGGTGGTGAGTAAGGCCGTGGTCCCGGAAGCGGTGAGTGTTCTGATGACCTCCCACATCGCCAGGCGGCCGCGTGGATCCAGCCCGGTGGTCGGCTCATCCAGAAAGAGCACCGGAGGCGCGATGATCAAGCTCGCCGCTAAATCCAGGCGCCGGCGCATGCCTCCCGAGTAGGTCTTGACCGTGCGTGCGCCAGCATCAACCAGGTCAAAGTCTGCCAGGAGTTGATCGGCCCGTTGCCGTGCCACGCTCCCTGACAGATGATAGAGTTGCCCAAACATCACCAGGTTTTCGTACCCGGTGAGGTTCTCATCGACGGCAGCATATTGGCCAGCCAGGCCAATATGCGCACGGAGCGCGTCGGCGTTTTTGACGACATCGAGCCCGGCCACCTCTGCTCGCCCGGAGTCGGGACGCAGGAGCGTCGTCAAGATACGCACGGCGGTGGTCTTGCCAGCGCCATTAGGGCCGAGCAGGGCGAGGACGCTCCCCTGCTCAGCGACCAGATCGAGCCCTGCCAGGGCATGCGTTTTTCCATAATGTTTGTGGAGTCCTTCGGCCAATATGGCCGGTCTGTTCGCCATGGGAGATTCCTCCTTTTCCAGGCAGCTACCGATAGCATTTGTTACTGTTTGGTCATACATAGACACAACTAAAAGAGCTGTTCCCTCGTGTCTCACGATCAAGAACGAGGTGACACTGCACGCTCCAGACCAACCAGGTCCGCACTCATGGTCCAGACCCGCTCTTGCAACGCCTCATCATAAGAATTGGGGACGGATCGCCCCTGCTTGCTGCGGACAAAGTACTGTCCGGTGACGCCTTCCACCTCTGGCGACGTTGCCAGATAGAGCGCGGTCTGCGCTCCTTGCTCCGGGGTCTGGAGGAAGCGTTTGATGATGCCGAGAAAAGGACGTGCGATCGGCGGTGCCACGGCATCAACGATGTTGGTGGCCGTCAAGCCTGGATGCAAGGCATTCGCCGTGACGCCCGTGCCTGTGAGCCTGCGAGCCAGTGCATAGGTGCAGAGCGCCATCGCCAGCTTGGCCTGCCCGTACACGGCAAAGGGCACAAACGTCTGCTCACTCTGCAGATCATCCAGGTTCACCGAACGGGTCATGGCATTGGACGCCACATTGACGATCCGTGCTGGGGCACTAGCGCGCATGGTATCCACGAGCAAATTGGTGAGGAGAAAGGCCGAGAGATGATTAATGGCCAGATTCATCTCTATCCCATCAACACTCAGCTGGCGCTGTTGCATATGAGCACCCGCGTTGTTCACTAAGATGTGGAGGCGAGAATAGCGCTGCTGAAATTCCTGGGCGAGTTGGCGGATCGCTTGTTGCGAGGAAAGATCGGCCACCAGGAGATCGAGGGAGGGATTGCCTGTCACCCCCGCAATTTCGGACAGGGTCTCCTCGCCTTTCTGACGGTTCCGAGAGACCATCACGACGGTTGCGCCCTGTCGAGCGAGGCCAGTGGTAATAGCTTTTCCCAGGCCAGCACTTGCGCCTGTGACGAGGAAAACTCCGTTTCTCTGGATCATGCGTGTTCCTTTCTTTGGCTCACGGGTGTTGACATGCTATTTCTCGCGAGTAAGAGTGGTTTCCGTTTCTCCAAAAAGTTCTGACTTCTTCAACTCCCTCTTGGACGCTTCAACTGTGACGGGTAAGCTGATCAATCCACGCAACGCGAACCTGCCACGCCATATGACTACTTCCAAGCAACTCTTTTGTATAGTTTCATTTTGCTTTCTTATCAAAATGAAAATAAAAATAAACAAAAAAAGAGGATGGCGTTCTACACAAATGCTGATGCTTTCTCGAGAAAGGACTACGCATCCTGTCTCTGATTCCAATTTGCCTGGACTTTGGTAAACAATTCGACGAGGATCAATCGTTCCACTGGTGTGAGTGCAGCGAGCAGATCCTGTGCAAGGTCCCCGAGTTGTCCGGTAAAGACGTCAAGAAGTCGCCTCCCTCGCTCGGTAGGAGTGACAAGAAAGCTCCGTCGATCTTCACGATTAAGGGTACGAGTCGCATATCCATGCTCTTCCAAGCTATCAAGAATACGTGTCAGTTTACTGGGATCTATTCCAGCCATCCCCTCGGCGATTTGCTTCACCATCATAGGCCCGCGCCGGGTAAGGAGAGAGATCACGCTTACCTCGTCAGGAGAGCACAAGGTCTCCTGCTCAAACAGCTTCGATCTTTGGCTTAACGTGTCACTCAGGAAAAGCATAAAGTCAAGGACAGCACGCGTCTGCGATGACTCAAGATCGTTATCCATAAAGACTCCTTCTCTACCAGTTCATCTGCTCCCTCGTGGGATGATCTCGCGAAACACTGGTCGCACACTATTTTCAATAATATATTATTGTAATATGATAATTTAAATCTGTCAAGAGCACTTTACCTGAACTGGTATTCTGATATAAGGGTCAGGGACTAATGCCATAGCGCTGGAGGATATCCTGTCGACTAGCAAGCTCAGCAAGCGAAATCGCCTAAGGGGGTCACAATAGCAAATTGGGAGAAACATACGCTAAGCTGCAAATCGTCTTCGGAGGCGCGATCCGGTTGAGGGAATGAAAGCGTCGGGACTCATGAGTCCATCTCTGAAAGGCCCCTTCTCTCTCTTTTTACAGCAAAAGCGCTCATTATGAAGATGGTAAAGGTCCTTAGCGTATGTTTGTCCCGTATTGATACAGTGACCCCCTAAGGATCATACGAGCAGGAGTCCAACTCCTGCTCGTGACAACCAAACCAATGAGGTTGTCACGATGAAATGCTCGACGAAGGATTGTCAGATATGTCCGACTGAACGGTCCTGGCCACTTGTCGTCCCGCAGGAGCGGCTTCAACCTTCGCCGCCTGCCGCAGCCGCTGCAACACCAGTAGGCTCAACAGCAATGGAAGGCTCACGCCAAGGATCACGACTCCGGCAACGCTGAAGGCCTGCACTCCTGAGGTGTCCATCTGATCGAAGGCGCCGATGTTGTAGATGATGATCGGTGGAGTCAGCGCCGACGCGATAAACATCGCCAGTACCACCGTTCGTAACACCACCGGGTCACCCTCAGCTGCGGCCACTACCGCCGTGATGCCCAAGCCAGCCGCCAACGCGCCCAGCAGGCCGAGGGAAAGGCGCGTCAACGTACGGTACACATCGAGTCCAAACAGGAGATGAGGGGCGAAGAAACAGATGCCACTCAACACAAGCGCGGCGCAGCCAATCGTTGCGCTAATGATTCGAATCCAGCGCGGGGAACGTATCGTTGTCATACTGCCTCCATCACAAAGTTGTACACCGTCTCCGCCGACCCATCGGGCAATGTGCGTATTTTCGCTAGCAAAGCATGATCGAAGTCGAACGCACGCGCGTTGCCCTGAGGGTCATTGTCAAAAAATATTTGTGACGTTAGCAGACGCGTGTTCGGCCCTTGTGTCTTGACGTGAATATGGGCAGCACGCCACAGACCTGCGAAGACGTAGGGCACCGGCAACAGTGTTAGAAGTTCATATGAGCCATCGGCTTGGGTGAATTGGTGACCACGGTAGTTATAGCCGATGTTGTCATACACGCCGTGCTCGTTCACCTGCCAAAAATCGAGCACTGCACCCGCGATCGGCCTGCAGTGTGTGTCAAGAACGCGGCCACGTACCACAAGCTCACGTCCTGTGTGGCCGGGCAGCCGGAAGTTGGTCTTGAGCGGCGAATTGGGAGTGTAGAATGGCCCCTCTTCAAAGGCATGAGTTGGCTCTTCATGGTCATCGGGACAGGCTGGTGTCGGCACTAACCGGATCCCCTGCGCCGCAACCTTGTCGGGAAATTCAAAAACGAGGGGTTGCGGAAACGCTATCTTAGAGAAAAATCCCCCGACGACCCCCCATGCGGTCAGCCCGATCACACCAAGGGTGGCGGTGAGGGCATCCCGGCGCGTTAGCTTGCTAGGTGATTGCTTGGGCGCTTCAAACGGTTCCTTTCGATTCTTCATGCTGTGTACCTCCTTGAATGCTTTATGCCGGACGCATGGCGACGTCCAGTGGAATGCTCGCCGCCAGGTTGATCAACGCCGCACTTTTGGTCCACACGCGCTCTTGCAGCACTTGATCATATCAAATTGACATGGATACCTTTGACTTGCTGTTGGCAAAGTACGTCCCGATTACGCCGTCTACCTCAGGCGAGCTTGCGAGATAGACGACGGGCCGCGCGGCCTGCTGGGAAGTCAAATCGTGATGGCTCTCCCGATTCCAGAGATTGCACCTGTAACGAGCGCGATCTTGTCATGGAGCATAATTACCTCCTTCATTGCTGTACTAAGCCCAGAGTTGCGCTTCACTCTACCACTTCTTTTTCATTCAAAATATAATTATGTCATAATTGAAATAATACTAACTTGAAAGAATACACGAGCAAAAAAGAGACCACTCCTGTAGTCAGTACGCGTCGGCCAATTGCAAGGATCAGTGTTCGTGTTGCATAACCGTTCTTTTCCAGACTGTCAAACAGGTATGCAAGTTCACTCGTGTCCATACACGGCAACACCGCAATTTCCTTCACCATCTAGGGTGTAGAGCAGACCAAAACACCAAGCACCGTCATTTCGTTAGGTGAACAAAACCGGTTCTGCCCAAAACGCTTCCAGCTATTGCTTAGCATATCATAGAGAAAGATCATGAACCCCAGCACTGCACGTCACTGTGCAAGATCAAAATAGCGAACCACTACGGTATCCTTTACTACATCTAAAACGATACCGACATCAATCTCAATGATTTTTATGGCAATATACTTTTATTTAGTAATTATATTAACATGATATTTCAAACTTGTCAAGAGTATTATGCTACATCCACGCAGAAATCAGTCAAGTGACTTGTCTGGCTCCGTGGGGAAATCACTCCTTTGAGAGCCGAAGTCGCAGGTGAACCGGAGGCAATTTCATCGCCTTCGATTTATGAGTGGATGTCAGTATTATGTCGTTGAGCCTGGGGGATATCCTTATGGGAAAGCAATCATGCATCCATTTTCCTATGCCGTTTCACCGGAGAAGTCACTAACTGGCCCATCGCTAGGTAAGGTTACGTAGTGGTGGGCCAAGCAAGAGTGAGCCACTAGAACGTTCAATCTAACATGAGTTATTCTTTCCGATTCCCGTTTTCGATATTCATGTATCAGGCTCCGCTGAAGCCAAGCGGCCAGCCTCGCTGGTACGAAGTCTTACGCGCCGATGATCGCAACTGGGCTGAGTATGTCGCCGGCCTCTTGCATAACGCTGGCACACCGGCCAGCCCTGAAACGAAGCCAGTGCTGAAAGTGGTGAAGTATGGCAACACGCTCTTGGCCCTGCCCGATGAGGCGAGGGTGGTGGTAAAAAGCGTGAATGTTGAGCACTTTTCAGCGCGAAGGTTGAGCAGCACAGCTATTGACCATCTGAAAAGGCGCTCCAGAGGCGGATGGTCGCATATCGTTTTTATCAATTCGGGTGTGCAGTCGTACCGCTTTTACTCGTTGTGTCCAACCCCACCAACATCGAAACATGGGTCGAAGGTTCGGACAGCTCATGCAAATGCGCGAAACATTGAGCTGAAAATTGGTCATTTCCATAGACAATGCGAGCATTTCGGGTATGCTCCGCTTGTGAATTTACACTTGTCGAGAATCGTGAACCGCGAAAGACGGCGGTTTCTCAAGCGACCAATGGTTGAGCTGCTCAACCTTTGCGCCAAAATCCCACCCTTCACGCCAAAACCTGCTCACTCTTCATCGAAATTACCAATAGTCAAGGATGCCTCTGCCTCTTGAATCTGGTCAATGAACATCCCTTCGGGAAGTGGAAGCAACGGTGTTCTTTCCATCGCAATCTCGCTTCTGAGAGTAGACAGGAGTCAAACGATTTCTCATGGAAAGCATTCTACCATTACTTCGCATCCGCATTTTTAGCAAGCAGGCAGATTCACCAAATGTGGCCATGAACCATAGATCTTCCACGGCATGCTTCTGCCCAGGTGCTCTCCGTTGAGCCTGCCGGTTTTGAGCCAGGTGAAAATCGTGCTCTGGTCCACGTCCAGCTTAGCGGCAGCGCCTTCTACCGAATAGGAGCCGTCTTCCCATTGAGCAGGGTTCTGTTGATTGTTGTTCAGCTTCACTGTCGGGATCTTCCACCTGGCACGTAAGTGGCAGACGATTTTGCTCGTAATTGGGTGGTACCAGTAAACACGGCGTAACTGCTCACCCGGCGTTGATACCAGAACTGCTCCTGGGCCCCGGTTTGCCAATTGATTTGCACCCAGACCTGGCCTCCTGCCCGCTTGCTATCCACAATGACTTCTCGAATCACCAGGCGTACCATCTGTTTGCGCTCCTCATTGGTGGTGGTCTCCGCCTGCCAGAGGGTGGGGAAATCGCTGCCCAGGGCCACAATGGCCTCGCGGTCCGCTTGCGTGAGGGCCCCCAAGCGACGGGATTTCCAGACATGGTACTCTTTTTCCGCCGTTTCCACGGCACGCAGTTGCTCTTCCCACTGCTTCTCCAGCGAACGAGCTACCAACCGGTTTTCCGGTTCCACTGCCTGATACTGCCGTTCGGCTCGCTTGGCCTGGTAGCGGGCGCGCTCCAGGCGGAGTTCCCACTGCTTGCTTTCAGCTTGCTCCTCCTGCTCCAATTGCGCCAGGGCGGTGCTCCGATCGGAGATGGTGGATAAATCGACCAGCCATCTCCAAACCTCCTTCGGGCCGGTTTTTTATCCTGAGACGGTTCAGACAGGTCTTCTCTTGCCAGAGTGAGCCTCCGTCCGAGCTCTTCTGCTGGTTCCTTCACCCATCTCCCCGTGACATGAAACAGCACCCCATCTGGCTTCGATGCCTCTCAAGCAGAAACGGGCGGCAAGGGGCACGAGAGGACCTCGCGCGCCGTCCATTTTCGATGGGTTCTGTCGGCGGCCATGGCTGGCGTCCGTTGTCGGTAGCGTTGCGCCAGACGTTTGCCTCCTCGCTCACGAGGCTGCACGAGCCTCACCCGCAGCGATTCGTGAGGACGGACAAAATGGTAGTACGCCCGCCACCACTCCAGGTGAGCCAAGAGGTGAGGAGATTGCTGGGCCGTGGCCCAGGTGCGGCGTGCCAGCGCTGAGACGCCATGACGCACCGTCAGATTCACCCGTTCGATAAACGCCGTGTTCAGCCGTCCCGAGAAGCCTCACCCCTGCAAGACGACCTTGAGATCGCTTGGTGCCCCGAGGCGCATCACGTGCGAGACCCCAACCAACCTGCGCCGCTGATAGCTTTTTTTCACCTGGCCATAGATCAGGCCCGGCGCCACCTGCCACTGCTTCACCTTCCGTCCTCGACGACCCACCTGGAGCCACTGACCGAAGTGAGCCGTCAGCGCATAGAAGTAGAGGTTGAGCCCATCACTGGTGAAAAGCGGCAGACAGTCAGGGACCAGGCTCTCTCGCAGAACGTGGATGACCGTATGCGCCATGTGCTGCGTGCGGGGACCCAGCTGGAGCACCGGCAGAATCTTGGTGCGGGGATCGATGACCAGCCACAGCCACAGAATCTGCTTGGCGCAGCGCAGCCGGGTGCGCAGCTCGTCCAACTGGAGGTGCGGGAGATGCAGATGGCAGAAGATGCGCTCGTGCAGGGTGTGCGCGTGCCCGCCTGCTCGAGTGAGCCATCTCGTCATCGTGGCTTGTCGAAAGCCAAAGACCCGCTCTGCGGCGGAAAGGTCGAGCCCTTCGGCCAGAGCCGAGAGCACCACGGCGACCTGCTGCGAGGGCGTTTTCAGGCGATACAAGGGGGTGTTGCGTCGAGCGCTCAACGTGGTGCGGCACGCCTGACAGCGAAAGGTTTGGATCTGCTCGGCACGGCCATGCTTGCCATCGCCGACCAGCGCGTGGACTTGGGCATCGGTGATGCCAAAGTACCTGCACTGCGGGTTGGGACAGGCGTAGCCCTGCGTGTCGATGCGTTTGGGAGCCCCTCGGCGACTTTTCACTTCACGCCAGGGACACACAGGTGCAGGCACTAGAGCCGACGGGGCAGGAGAGGCGAGACGACAGGCGGGGCAATCGTCTGGGCAGCGGGGCTTCAACAGACGGTGAAGCGTGCTACGCTGGGCTCCTCCTCGTGTGGAGCAAGGCTGAAAATGGAGCCAGCCATGACGCCCGAGCCTCGCCAGACAGAGAAGGAGGCAGACCACGAGCAGGAATACGTAGACATGAATGGGCATAACGATCCTCGCTGCTAAAAATGGGGAGAAGGGAGAACTTCTCGAGAAGCAAGGATACGGCGAGTCTCCCATGCTGTCAAGCGAATGGGAGGGAAGGCTGAATTATCCACCACCAACAACGGCAGTACCCACCACCAGTGGATGGTACTCAAGCCATAAAATGAGACGCTCTTCAAGCTGACTATAGAATGGGAGCTTGACCGGGGCCGCTGCGCTGCCCATCTTGAAGCTAGGGACCCACCCTGAAATGGAGCGATTCGCAATCTTGAACAGATCAATGCCTTGTACTTCAGGTGCGACCATGAGCAACCTCGTCTTACTTCAGGTGCATCTGTCTTCCGCATTCCAACTGTTGGTGAAGCTCTCGATGAGGAGCGCAAATTACATGTTCAGTGAAAAGTATACCTGATGAGAAGCGGTTTTTCCAGGCATCCAGGAGTCGAGTTTCACCCTTCAGTGAAAAATTCCATCCTTCAGTGAAAATTTGGTCAGCCCTTCGGTGAATTTACCACTAATTCCGTCGAACATTCAGCCCAATTACCATCCGCCAGGCTCGTCAGTTGGTAAATGCCCTGGAATGTGAGCGGGTTTTGCCCTCAAACGCTAGCATTTGCCCCGAATGTTGAGCACTGGGACATGCGTTCGCTGGACAAACCGCTCCTCATCTGGCCTACTTCCCGTAGGAGTTGTAAATTGCGTTCGCACATCGCAGACGGATTGACCATGAGAGCGCTTTATCCCGATATCGGGGAAGCCCTGATGGGTATCCTCCAAGATGAAACGCCTGTAAATTTTGACATTCCGTGGGCGCAATTTCGCTCAATCCGTGGGCGCCATCGGTGTAAATGAGATCACTTTGTGTCGTAGTTGCATCATAACTTTGTGTCGTAAAATACCTGTTCTTGTTCTCTCTCGAAGCCGATGAGAAGCCAGAAGAGCCATTTGGATTACGGCATTGATTTATTACAAAACTACGACACAAAGCGATCTCATTTACAGCATGACCTCACGCATTCCTGACCGTAATCACGGTTACCCAGCAGCGGAGCCGCATTACGGACGCGGACTGGGCCGCTCTCGCTGACCCGTTGCAAATCAACGCGGCCTGTGCCTCGTTTCCGCTCGATGCGCGACTACTCTCAAGACCTCCCGACGAATCGCACCGCTAAATGGGCGGATGACGAACCAGTACGCCGTGAAGGCCCGCATGGTCTCTGGGTCCATCGCGTGAATGCGGGTCTCGGTACTGAGCAGATTGCCCTTGGGGGTGGCTTCCAGGCGGAACTCCATCCCTACCTTTAGCCATCCCGTCCCAATCCAATCTCGCAAACCCGCCGCGTCCAGCACAGGCGGTGTCGATCCTCCCAGTAGGCGCCAAGCCTGACTGAGCCCTGCCGAGATAACAACATGGGGAGGCTCGGAGAACAGAACGGGAATGGGCGTGACATCGAGAAAGGTGCGCCCTGCCAAGCTGGGATGCTTGTGCCCGGTGAGTTTCGCAGGTAGAAGACGCAGGCTCTCGAGCACGAGCCCAAGAGGGAGCGCGGACATCGGCACCGTGTTCAGCTCGTCCCATATATCGGCGAGCGGGGCAGCGATGACACGGGAGTGACATAGGCGAAATTGCGGGTGAGGTACAACGTCATCGAGATTCAACGCCAACTTACTCCTGAACGAGCTTTTCGATGAGTCCCATCGGAAATCTGGACTGCCTTGGGATCCTTGGAGACTCTGAAGTTTGGTCTTCATCGCTCTCTGTCATTGCATTATAGCAGATCCGTGTCGTGCCTCCCTCCTCAACTGCAGATGTAAATTTGCTCGCTTCATGGGAAGAAATTTGCCTATTTCATGGGCCACACGGCATGGCATTGCTACCCCAAAGAGACCGAACCTCCCGCGTAATGAGCGAAATTCCTCCCATGAAGCGAGCAAATTTACAATAGACCACGTCTACGTGTCCTGGTCCTCCCCCTACCAGGTGCTCCATGTCTCTGATGGGTTTGCGGCCCTCAAAATGGTGCGGACGCTCATCTCCCAGCTCATCTTGCTCGATTATCTGCTGCCCGACATGGATGGCCTGGAGTGCCTGGACAGGCTCTGAGAGAGCAAGGGGATGGGACAGACACCAGTCATTCTCATGAGTGCCGCACTTCCCCAAAGAGGTGCGAGCACGTGCTGATCTGATCTTCCTTGAGAAACCGTGCGAGATGGACACCTTACTTGACCTGATCAGACATGTTCTTGAAGAGAGCTAACGCGAGCCTCTCTTTCCCCCCTCCAATTTACAAGCCGTCGATGGAAGAAGCCAGATGGGGAGCGGTTTCTCTACGGAACGCGTGTCCCAGTGCTCAACATTCGGGGCAAATGCTAGCGTTTGAGGGCAAAACCCGCTCACATTCCAGGGCATTTACCATCAGTCTCACCGGTAGCTCTTGTTGCCCGGCGGTGTATTCGGCAGGTCCCGTCGCCATAGCAATAGGGACTGCCTTGCGGCGCGTACCAGGAACCGAGCCATTTCCGCCGCGCTGATCTTCTATTCTCATTGTCTGAAACCTCCTCTATTCAGGCATCGCACGAAAAAGTGCCTGAACCGATGTGAAGAAGCGGTCGTGATTTCAAGAGCGTGGAGCCTTAGTCCGCCACGCGCAGGACAATCTTGCCCCGCATGTGCCCTTTCGTTCCCTGCTCATAGGCCTGACGTGCCTGGGAAAGGGGGAACACCGCGTCGATGATCGGTCGCAGCTGTCCCGCGTCAATCAATGCGCCAATCTGGATCAGGAGCTCCCGGTTGGGTTCGACGATAAACCAGGCGAAGCGCGCGTCGTGCCCTTTTGTCACATCGGCAGGGGGTTGTGGGCTGACGACGGAGACTAGCACTCCGCCGGGTTTGAGCACCTGCCAGGAGCGCGCCAGAGTCTCGCCGCCAACCAGATCAAAGACAACATCGATGTGGTGAACCACTTCCTCAAAACGCTCGGCGCTATAGTCGATGACCACGCTCGCTCCCAACTCGTGCAGGAAGTCGCGATTGCGCGCTGAGGCGGTCGCGATGACCTGTGCGCCCGCCCAGCGGGCCAGTTGTACGGCAAAAACGCCCACGCCTCCCGCCCCTCCATGGATTAAGGCGGTTTGTCCCGCCTCAAGGCGCGCGTGTTCGAAGAGGGCCAGCCAGGCCGTCAGCGCTGAGAGCGGAACCGCGGCGGCCTGCACATGGTCGAGCGCATGTGGTTTGGGAGCAAGCTCATCGGGGAGGGCAATGGTGTAGTCCGCCTCGGCCCCATCGCGGCCGTAGCCGAGCATGGCATAGACCTCTGCGCCAGGGGCGAACGTCGTGACACCTTGACCAATCTCTTCGACCACTCCAGAGAGATCACGTCCGGGGATCGGCAGGGTGCGCGGGCTGCCTGTCGCGGTCTGGTAGGTCTCGTCCCACTGCAGTTCAGTGGCGATGACCCCTGTCGCGTGGATGCGCACCAGTACCTCCCCTGGGCCAGGATGTGGTTGTGGTGCGTCTTCATACACGAGGTGATCTGGACCGCCACGGCCATGGATACGGATCGCTTTCATTTCTTACTTTCCTCTCACTGGGAGATGAATCCAGTCCACCGCCAGAGTGCGGTGATCAGGTGAATAGCCTCGGCTGTGGATCAGCCGAAGGTGAACACAAAGGCCTCTACCTCATCATCCTATTCGCCTTTCTACGAAGACTGTTCGCTGCATGATGACTGTTGAGCGCAGAGAACAGGCACACGTTCTCACCGACATGTTCCTGTTGGTCGTTGGTGTTGTTGCTGGTGCGCCAGAGCCACCCCAACGGTGGTTCTCTCTTCTTTGCGTAACGTGATGTGAGAACAATGATGCCGCTGCTCAGACGGACTCAGCCAATCGGACGAAATGATATTCGAGAAAAAGCAACGCGTCTGCAGGTTCGCCATCTGGCGACCAAGCCGCGCCACCTACTTCGTTGCGCATCGAACATGATGACCGTCAAACAGGCACAAGCGGAAGCGCACCTCTCTTCCACTCTGTCGCTCGTGCCGAGACAAGCTGGGACAACAAAGCACAGGAGAGAGTGCTGAAACTGCTACGAGGGACGCACTTGAGGAAAACCGCACATGTGCTAAAAATCACTCTTGTTTTTGTTTACTGTACAAGTGTAAGCACTCTCTCTTGTTTTGTCAAGGAATCGCGGTGTAATGAAGGTGAGTTCGGGATAAGCCAAGCCTGCTAGAGCGCGATGGATTGGAGCCCGAGGGACTGTTTCTTGGGCTGATGGCAGTAAGCAATGAGACCCGCGATGAAGTTGACCAGGAAGTTGATCGGGCTGCAATGGCG
>VBHS01000278.1 GCA_005881295.1 Chloroflexota bacterium | reverse complement strand
AGTGGAAGGCGCAAAATAGTGAAGCAGTTGACACACATAGCCAGGATGATACTAAATATCTATGGATGTTTGTCTGTAGAGGTTTCATGAGAGGGCTTCATGAGAGGGCTTCATGCGCACGCTTAATCTTCACCAACTTGCCACATTTCAGGTAGTCGCAAAACACTGTAGTTATGTCCGTGCAGCTGAAGAACTGCATTTTAGCCAGCCTGCCGTCTCAGCCCAGATTCGCCAGCTTGAAGAAACCCTGGGCGTCAAACTATTTGAACAGATAGGCCGCAGGACGCACCTCACGCAGGCCGGAGATGAACTCTATCACTACAGTCAGAAGATTTTTGCCGTCATCGATGAAGCCCTGGAGACCATGGAGGAACTGCGCGGCCCTGACCATGGTCGCCTGCGCGTTGGTGCGGATACGACGGTTGGAACCTATGTCATTCCTGGTCTGCTTGGAAAGTTTCACCAGAGCTATCCCGAGGTTGAAATATCGCTCGATGTCGTGAATCGTGCCGCTCTGGTGGAGAGAATCATGAGCAACGAGATCGACATAGCCATCGTGGGCAGAGTGCCGGATGATATTCCTGTCGTCATCGAACCGTTCGCGCCCAACGAGCTGGTGCTTGTTGCCTCGCCCTATCATCGGCTGGCCGGACGCGCGAACGTGCCACTGTCAGAACTGGCGAAGGAACATTTCCTCATGCGTGAAGTTGGTTCTGGCACGCGCGCTGCCCTCGAGCTCATTCTGCAAGAGGCCGAAGTGCCGTTACATGTGAGTATGCATATGGGGAACAATAGCGCCATCAAACAGGGCGTAGCTGCCGGTCTCGGTATCGCACTTATTTCGCGCGTCGCCCTCGACATGGAACTGGAGACCAACCGCCTGGTGATTCTCGACGTCGAAGGGTTTCCCATCATGCGCCAATGGCGTATCGTCCATCTCAAAGACAAGCATCTTTCGGCTACGGCTCTGGCCTTCAAATCATTCTTATTAGAACACGCGGACCACCGCCTGCGCAGAAAAGAGCAATTGTGATGGATACCAGCGAGATTCAACGGTTGGTGATTGCCCGCCATTTATTGGAGCAATAGAAAGTTTAGCAAGGAGACACCGATGCAATTTGGTCGCTGCTACGAAGAATTTGAGGTCGGCGCCCTGTACAAACACTGGCCTGGCCGCACCATTACCGAATACGACGACACCCTTTTCTGCATGCTTACTATGAACCACAATCCCCTGCATATTGACGCGAACTATGCCGAGAACACGCGTTATAAACAGCGCCTGGTGGCTGGCCCGCTCATTTTCAGTATCGCCCTTGGGATGTCCGTCGCCGATGTGAGTGGGAACGCCGTCGCCAACCTCGAATTTGAGAACGTCAAGCACCTCGGCCCCACCTTTCACGGGGACACCATCTACGCCGAAACAAAGGTATTGGATAAAAAACTGACCAGTAGCAATCCAAATATTGGTATTGTGACGGTCGAGACTATCGCCTACAACCAGCGCGGTGAAACCATACTCTCGTTCACACGCCGCGTGATGATTCCCAACAAAGCATACTATGCAGAGCAACAGCGGCCGTGGGAAGAGAAAATGGCGAAGGCTCGCAAACGAGCAGGCGGGAAAGAGCTATGATGAGTGCTCACGATGAGAGGAAGATACGATGCGCTTGAGACGATCTGAATTATCAACGCCAGCCAGTAATGAACGTATGATGGAGAAGGCCGCCGCTAGCAGCGCCGACCTGGTTTTTCTCGACCTGGAAGATTCCGTTGCGCCCAATGAAAAGGTGGGAGCAAGAGCAAAGGTCATCCATGCGCTCAAAACGCTGGGCTGGGGGAAGAAAACACGCGCCGTGCGTATCAACGATCTGGAGACTGAATACGCCTACCAGGATATCATCTCCATTGTTGAAGAGGCTGGCGACTCTTTTGACATAATCATAGTGCCTAAAGTAAAGTCGGCAAAGGATGTCTGGTGGGTCGATGTGTTGCTCACGCAAATAGAGAAGCGTTTGCATCGGACGCGACGCATCGGTATCGAAGTGCTGATTGAAGAGGTGGAGGCTATGATCAACGTCGAGGAAATAGCGCGTTCGAGCCCTCGTTTGGAGGCATTAATTTTTGGCCCGGCTGACTATAGCGCATCGCAAGGCATGGACAGAAACGTGATTGAAGGCGACGTTGCTGCCTACCCTGGCGACCCCTGGCACTACGCGCGGAACAAGATTGCCATTGCCGCCCGAGCCGCAGGCATCGATGCCATCGATGGTGCCTTTCCAGACTACAAAAACCTCGACGGCTATCGCAGGGAATGTACGCGTTCAAAAACGCTTGGCTTCGTGGGGAAATGGGCTATTCACCCCGGCCAGATCGATGTCGCTAACCAGGTCTACGCGCCATCACAGGAGGAGGTCGATTACGCACGCAAGCTGGATGCGCTCTACAACGAAGCACAGGAGAAAGGGCTGGGCGCGGTCGCATTCGAGGGGAGGATGATCGATGTAGCGCTTGTGAGGAGTGCGAGGAACACTTTGGAAAAGGCGGAGTTGATTGGAATGTAGCCGTACTAAAGCCCTCTGCAACACTATTGTTACGAAACCATCATTCTCCCCCAAATCGTTGCGCTTCAGGACGCAATAGCGTATAATTGTCACTCATATGGAGGAGACAAATATGCCCAGACTGGCCCTGCACTTGCTCGGTTCGCCTCGTATAGAGTGCGATGGCACCCCTATCGAAATCGATACTCGTAAGGCGGTCGCGCTGATTGCGTATCTCGTGGTTACGGGACAACGTCATGGGCGCGATATCCTGGCAACGTTGCTCTGGCCAGAATATGACCAGCCTCATGCTCGTGGGGCGCTGCGGCGTACACTTTCCACCCTCAATAAGGCTCTCGCTGGTGATTGCCTGGATATTGGTCGGGAAACGGTCGGTGTGGCTGCAGATGCCAATTTGTGGGTGGATGTCAACGATTTCAACCATTACCTGGGTGAGTGCCGCACGCATGGGCACCAGGCAGGGGAGGTATGTACTGCCTGCCTGCTGCCGCTCAGCCGGGCGGTAACCCTCTACCATGATGATTTTCTGGCAGGCTTCAGCCTGCGCGACAGTCCCTCTTTCGATGACTGGCAGTTCCTGCAGGCCGATATCCTGCGCCGTGAGTTGGCCAGCGCGTTAGAACGGCTTGTCCAATGCCACACTGCCCTTGGAGAGTTCGACATAGCGATTACCTATGCGCGCCGCTGGCTATCGCTTGATCGATTGCACGAACCTGCGCATCGTCAACTTATGCTGCTGTATGCCTGGCATAGCCTGCGCACCGCCTCCTTGCACCAGTATCGCGAGTGCGTGCAGGTACTTGACCAGGAACTGGGTGTGGCTCCCCTGGAGGCGACAACCCGGTTGTATCGGGAGATCAAAGAGAACCGCGTGCCCCCTCCCCCTGAAAAACTGCCAAAACCTGCCCTTGCCAGAGAGGATAGAAAACCCTATAGCGAGACAACAGCGATGCCCTCTCGTAACTCGTCTCTATCCTCTTCGTCTTCTTCGTCCTCTTTGTCCTCCACGACAAAAATTCCCGTGGCAAATGCTGAATATCCCCTGGTGGGACGGTCGGCGGAACAATCTGCACTGTTTGAAGCCTATAGCTCTATCAATGGTGGCGGGCGGATCATCATACTGGAGGGAGAGGCGGGTATCGGCAAGACGCGCCTGGCCGAGGAATTTCTCGATAGCGTTCAGGAGAGAGGTGCGGTCGTCCTCGCCACTCGCTGTTATGAAGGCGAGACACATCTCGCATATGGTCCGGTCATCGCGCTGCTACGCTCTGCTATTGCTCAAAAAGGCGACCTCAACCAGCTGGATGAGTTGCCGGAAGTATGGCGCAGTGAAGTTTCGCGCCTGCTGCCTGAAATCGCCATACAGCAGCCAGAGGTACCTGTGCCCCCGCCTCTCGACAGCCCGGGCGCACAGAGTCGCTTTTTTGAAGGACTCTACCAGGTGCTGTTGTCTCTGTGTCGCGGCCCTGATTCAATGCCGGGCGTCATTTTGTTTGATGATGTGCACTGGGCTGATAGCGCCTCTCTCGAGCTTTTGAGCTATATAGTGCGGAGGCTGCGTGAACAGCCAATCTGCCTGGTCTTTACCTGGCGGGGCAAGCAGGCAATGAGAGATGCGCGTTTGCACCAGGTGCTGAATGAAGCGCAGCGCTCAGGTAAAGTCACGATTATCGCATTGACGCGCCTGGACCAGGCTTCTGTCCGGGAATTGGTGCGCTCTGTCTTAGTAAATGGTACAGAGCTGACTGCTGGCCTTGTCGATCGCTTGTATGGCGAGACAGAGGGCCTTCCTTTCTTCCTGTTGGAATACCTGAATGCTATGGCGAAAGGTCAACTGGCGACCGGGGATGGGGATGTTGATTGGTCGCTGCCGGGAGGAGTGCGCGATCTCCTGCAATCTCGCCTCAGCGGGGTGAGTGAAATTGGCTGGCAATTGCTCAATACAGCTGCCGTGATCGGGCGGTCGTTCGACTACGATACCTTACGTGAAGCAAGCGGGCGCAGCGAGGAAGAGACAGTCAGCGCCCTGGAAGCGCTGATTGACCAGGGGTTGGTGGAGGAAGTACAGCAGAGCGTGAGCGATTACGCATTAACCTACGACTTTAGTCACGAGAAACTACGCGCCCTGGTATACGAGGAGACCAGCCTGGCCAGGCGCAGACTCTTGCATCGCCGTATCGCGGATGTACTCGCCGGCCATGCACGTAGCCCTCGTAAAGTCGATGCGCTCGCCGGTCAGATCGCGCACCATTATCAATCAGCAGGAAATGAGCCGCAGGCAGCGGAATATTTTCGCCTGGCCGGTGAATACGCGCGCAGCCTGTACGCGAATGCGGAGGCGCTGGCCCATTTTCGCGTGGCTCTGGCATTGGGTCATCCTGATACTGCCGCTCTGCACGAGGCTATCGGTGATCTCTCTACGCTGCTCGGGGAATATGCCTCCGCGCTGAAGAGCTATGAAACTGCTGCAGCGCTCTGTGATGCTGAGGCCCTTGCGCGAGTGGAGCACAAGTTAGGCACCGTGTATGAGCGCCGAGGAGCGTGGGAGCAGGCCGAAAGTCATTACGAAGCCGCCCTGCGAGTGCTTGGTGAGGCAGGCTCTGTCAACGAACGCGCCAAACTCTATGCTGATTGGAGCCTGACGGCCTACCGGCAGGGACAGATCGGCAAGGCGCTGGAACTGGCTCGCCAGGCATTGAACCTGGCTGAAACCGCCCATGATACTCTTGCGTTGGCACAGGTTCATAACATTCTGGGTATTCTCGCCAGCAAACAGGGAGACCTGGAGGAAGCTCGCCGTCACCTGGAAGAGAGTCTTAGACTGGCTGAAGATTTACACGAGCCGGGAATCTACGCCGCTGCTCTCAATAATCTTGCTCAGGCCTGTAACGCCGAAGGAGAGATTGATCGCGCTATCGCCCTTACTGAAAAAGCCCTGGCGCTAAGCCACTCGCAGGGGGACCGCCCTCACGAGGCCGCGCTCCACAGCAAAATGGCCGATCTTCTTCATGCTCAGGATAGGTCAGAGGCTGCGATGGCGCATCTCAAGCAGGCAGTGAGTATCTATGCAGAGATTGGTGTGGAGGCAGAAACCGTGCAGCCGGAGATCTGGAAGCTCTCCGAATGGTAACTGTCTCTAGCATAGAATATGTACACATGCTAAGATAGGCTCTCGCTCAGAGCGGTCCTGGCGGCAAAGTAACCGCACATACCATGTACAGCCCCTCCTGGGGGAGTAGATGATGAGCACAAATAGAGCCCTTTGCACGGCGTGGTATAAGGATTTACCCTTATGGTGGGTCGCGTGTAGAATTGCCAGAGATCCTGGATGCCTCCATTGATATCCCCGCCGATATAATTCGCGTTGTACTGCTCAAGTTCGATGGGTGATATGACGTGGCGCGCCAGGATACTATCGCGGAAGCCCGGTGCGAAGCGTTCAATCTGCGCCTCAATGCGTTCGGCCATATCAAAAGACGAGGCGTTGGGGACATGACAGTATGCCCAGGCGGTATGCTTTCCGGCCGGGGCGCGCGTCGCATCGAAGAGGCTCTGCTGCGCCAGCACCACAAACGGCCTTTCGGGATGTTTTCCCTGCCAGACCTCTGCCTCTGCACTGGCAATCTCAGGCAAGGTGCCCCCGACATGTACAGTCCCTGCGCGAGAGCATTCGGGAGCCTTCCACGGGATAGGCCCGTCAAGTGCGTAATCGACCTTGAACACTCCAGGTCCATAGCGGTAACGTTGGAGCTGGTGCTGGTATCCGGCAGGAAGACGAGGACCCGCGATATGCAGGAGCTGGCGAGGGGTAACATCGCAGAGGATGGCCCGTGCGGGAGGGAGTATATCAAGCGACTTGATCTCTGTATTGGTGACGATCTCACCGCCCATTGTGCGCAGATAGGAGGCCATGGCATCGACGATATGCTGGGAGCCCCCACGGGGTATGGGCCAGCCAACCGCGTGGCCGAGGATGCTCAGTACCAGCCCATAGCCAGCGCTTGGCGATTGCTCAAGACGCAGCATCGAGTGCGCGCTCACTCCCGCGAAGATAGCGCGGGCGCGTTCGCCTTTAAATAGACTCTCTGCAAGGCCGCGTGCTGAGCGTATGGCGCGCAAGGCAAAGCGGGAGAGGACATAGGGATGGCGTAGAAGGGATTGCGGCCGCAGGGGACCAAGAAAAGCATCCGATAGGATATCCCAGTTGGCGACAAAAGGCCCCATGAGTTTGCGGTATCTATCTGCATCGGGTCCAAGCGTCGTGCCCGTCTCTGCTATCGAGCGGTCAAGTACCACAGCTGGCCCATCGTCAAGTGGATGCGCCAGCGGAACCGTTGGTTGTATCCATTCCAGGCCATATTGCTCGAGTGGTAGCGAGCGGAAGAACGGGGAACTCATCCCAAGGGGATGTATCGCCGAACAGACATCGTGGACGAAGCCGGGGAGCGTCAGTTCTTTTGAACGTGAGCCGCCCCCGATGGTGTCTTTAGCTTCGTACACGATGACCGATTTTCCAGCACGAGCTATGGTAATAGCAGCTGCGAGACCGTTTGGCCCGGCGCCAATTACGATTGCATCATAGGCGCGCTGTATAGCCATATATCAACCAGCTCTTTTCTATTTTTCAGCTCTTTTTCCCTCTTATCCAGCGGGTAGGTGCTGTCATAGTATACATCACTGTGCGCATTGCTGCATTGTGCCAGATGTTTTTTGACTGCGACCACTGCAACCTGGGATCAATACACGTCACCTGCATCTCGACTGGCGCATCTCTTTGAAAGAAGGCCGCCAGAGATTTCAGCGTGTGCTGCCAGAAAACATTTTCCTGCTTATGCCCACCAAAACGCAAGCCAATTTCGTAAATCGGATCGTTGGCGCGCATTAAGACCTGGGCCTCTACCACAATATAGTCGTCCACTTCGTTCGCGCTAAAGGTTATCCAACCGGCAAACACATGTCCTTGTGGTGTCATCAGGGTGAAGGATTCTTCATCGGCATAGAGCACAAGCACACCGGTGGAGAGCCTGATCCCGCCAGGCATAGAGAGACTCAAAAGCGCAACTTCGCCGGGAGCGATACCGGTTAATGGTCCATAGAAACGGTTCCCGGTCGGCCAGAACTGAGGAAAGTTCACCTTCCAGGTCTTGATGATTTCTTTCGCGGTCAAAGGGGGTACACCCTCCCCCTCATCTGCCTTCAGGCGAATGCGGTAGATTTTCTGCCACATCTGGCCGAAACCCTGCAGTGGACCAACTACCTGTCGCCCATCTACGTTCAGATTCAGTGCGCCGCTGGGTATGTTAGTTACTTTCAAACTCGAACCACTCGACGACCAGTACGCGGCATCGCGTGGCTGCTCTTCGTTCGTTGGTGGGGGGGAAGTGGACATGATGTTTTTCCTCCTGGTAGCTTTAATACTGAACCAACAAGGGATGTCAGGGAAGACATTTTACCTATGCTGCTGACAGAGCAGCGCTTTCATTCTCATAAATCTTGATAGCGTCGCTTAAACGAGTCAGTTCAAAGATATGCCGGTAATGCTCGCTCAAACCGAAGGCATACATACGTTGTTTCTGGCGATTGATGCGGATCAGCAGCGTAACCAGCAGCCCTATACCGCTACTGTTCATATACTCCAGCCCCGCAAAATTTAAGATGATGGTGCGAGTGGTTGGAGTATTGGCCTCGGCATAGGCCTCCATCAGTACATTTTCCGCGAATGCCGAGACATCGCCATGAATATCGATGATACTGGTTGTTGGATTGACCCGGCGAACATTCATCATTACATTGGCTTGCGGCATAAAGAGTCCCTCCTTACTCTGGTGAAGATGTGATAGAAGCCCGGCCTTCTTCGGCCAGCGCACTTTTTTCATCCGGAAAAACACTCATGAAATCGACCAGGCGCGTGATCTGGAAGATCTCTACATAATGGTCGCTCAGGCCACACGCCAGTAGGCGCCGTTTCGACTTACGCGCCCGTGCCAGCAGGCTGACGATCAAGGCGATGCCGGTACTATTGATATAGTCCACATCGCTGAAGTTGAGCAAGATAACTTCCGCTCTCCGGCTTTCTGCTTCAGCATAGGCCTTATTGAGCACATCCTCCGCAAAAGCGTTAATTTCTCCATGCAGATCTATGATGGCGACACGTGGTTGGTGGCGTACCTGCGCCTCAAGACTTTTTGCTGCCATAGTTGTCTCCTTCCAGGTACAAAATCAATTCAAGTGTATGGTGGTGTTCATCACTGATGACATGTACATCGTCTACGAGGTTCTTTATCAGGAATAATCCCCAACCGCGCGGCGATTGCAGTTCAGCAAGCTTGGCTTCGAGGTCTGGTGTATGTGGTTCAGCAATGGGTTTCCCATTGCCCTGGTCTCTAATGCGTACCATGAGGGTAGCCTGCGAAACCAGTACCTGGATAGTAACCGGCTTGTCAGGCTGGTATTTGTTGCCATGCTCCATCGCGTTCATCGTTGCTTCGGCTACGGCGGTCTTGAGCTTCTCCAGTCGCCTCTCCGGCAAATTAAGTGCCCGGACTGCCTGGCCGACCTGTTCCATCGCCTGGCGTTCATTACCAGGTTCACTGGCAATGCTCATTTCGGTCAGCACGCGCCAATCGCTGTCGCCGGGCTTTTCGTCGATGTGAGGGGTGGACATCGTAATGATCTCACTTTCTCCACTGCTCTCAGACCTTCGCAGCGTCACCAGGGTTACATCATCTTCCTGCTCCCATTCGCTCCCGGTAAATTCCGCCAGTTGACCTAATAGGAGATCGATCACTGGCATATTACCCTTGTATTCACCGAGCAAGGCCATCAGCCGTGGAAAACCAAACATATCACGCTTTGTATTGTGAGCCTCTACAAGAGGCAGGTGACAAACATCTTGGGTGGAATATCGGGATGCAGCAGGTCATTGGTCTGCTCCAGCACTTTTCCGGGTGAGAGAGCCCCATAAGCGTTGGAGCGCAGAATGCTGCGCGTCGTCGCCATCACCAGGGCGGCTGGTACTCCTTTATCAGTGACATCTCCAATGAGGAGACCCAGTCTACCATCTTCAAAATAAATGAAGTCATAGAAGTCGCCACCGACAGCCCTGGCCGGTTGGTAGTAACTCTCCAACTGCCATCCTGGCAGCGATGGTAATTCTTGTGGCAACAATGTTTGTTGGATCAAGCGAGCAACGCGCAGTTCCTGCTCGATGCGTTCGCGTTCAAGCGCCTGAGACCGTTGCTCGCGCACCAGCTGGGCTACCCGTAATGCTGGCGCTGCTTGCGTCGCGAGATCGTTGAGCAGTGTCCGATCGTAGGTGGAGTAGTCCTGCTCACTCATGCGAGGGCCAAGATTGAGCAGCCCAACTAATTCACCCTGGCTGATCAGCGGAATGACCACCTTGATGCCGGCCAGCTTGATTGCGCGCAGAGCAGGAGAGTCGAGATGCAATTTGTCGATCTCTGTTGCCCCTGGCGAACTCAAGAAGTACGCTACAATCGGGTCATTGGGTGCGATATCAATAGGTGAGGTCTCAACCTTGGAAGACCTTTTCTCGCTTGTTTTCTGTATCGCCAGGTCTTCTCGCTTGACCCGCCCCGAACGCATTTTTTGAAAGCGCTGCATTATTGTTACCATATGAACTCCCTCTCAGGGCACCCTCGTTCCCTTCAGTCTACTCTAATATTCGTCACTTCCTGTTAAGGTGTCCAACCTTGCAGGTGCGGCAGCTTTTCGCTTGTCTCTATAGACTAGTATAATAGCTAACTGTCTCCTAAACGTTACGAAAAGCGTTACGAAAATGTGAAATTGATTGTGCCGGCATGACAAAGTCTTCTATATCTATTGTACCATCAATTGCCAGAAATACTATCGCCTTGTTCATTCTTCCGCCAGTTGCTTCAGAGGAGCCTCTCACATGCTCTTTACACGCTTCTTAGGCTCTGCCTCAGCCTCCCGGTGCAGCGCTACCCCACCTGCAACGAGGAGAATGCCAGCAATCTCTACCAATGTCGGTATCTAACGCAGGACAAGAATTCCGATGAGAGCGGCAGATGCTGGTAGTAAGGAGAGCAAAAGCGCAAATGTCGCTCGTGGCAACCGCGCCATGGCGAGCTGGTCGCTCACATACGGGATGACCGAAGAGCAAATGCCAACGCCAATGCCTGCGAGCAACAGGAGCGGCTGTGCCATCGCGGGCAACGCACCGGTGATTCCAATAGGCGTAATAGTGACGAGCGCGACGAGCATCGCCGCTCCAAGCCGGTCAATCCCTGCAGCGCCGCCATCCTGGGCAATACGATGACCGAGCACCACATACAGCATGAAGAAGGCACAGTTGGCAAAGGCGAATACGAACCCAAGCGGCTGCCCGCTGAAGCGTACATCCGTCAGGAGCCATCCACCCCCTGCAGCGAGAAGCAACGCAACGATGTTTCGAGGGGTCCGTGCGCCCAGCGCAGCAAGCGTGATGGGGCCCAGGAACTCGATGGCCCCAACGGTCCCTAATGGAATGCGGGAGATCGCAAGATAGAAGCATGCGTTCATGAGACCAAGCACAATTCCTAATGCGAGCAGAATGCGTCGCTGGCTCCAGGGTGCGCTCACGAACACGCGCCATGGCCGACGCCACAATGCAAATACAACGGCGGCGCTCGCAATGCGGAACCACGCCACCCCAAGCGCCGTTACGCTAGAAAAGAGAAGCACCGCTATCGATCAGCTTGATCGGCTCCTCGACAGCTTCCTCTTGTACGGCTCGACAACGACTACTATTATCCAGTCTTCACCTGTTCCTCTCCGCCCGCCACCCCTGCCGGAAGACGCGTTGCTTGAGTAGGCCAGCAAACAATGCGGCCCTGTTTTCTCATGCAGCAGGGCCAACGATAACCCCGG
The DNA here is from genome assembly GCA_005881295.1 of Chloroflexota bacterium. Taxonomy (GTDB): domain Bacteria; phylum Chloroflexota; class Ktedonobacteria; order Ktedonobacterales; family Ktedonobacteraceae; genus UBA11361. The sequence goes on along the minus strand of VBHS01000278.1, from coordinate 563 downwards.
TTATCATTGGCCCTGCTGCATAAATCTACCAAATTAAGGAGGAAGAAACACCGTTTTCCCACCCTTTTTTCTTATCTTCACGCTAATAGGGCATCCTTGAGAATGCCCTTTCCCCGCAGTTTATACACTTTTGAGTAACGCCTGGCCCTGAGCGATGAGCTGCTGAGTCTGATGATCGCTAAACGGCTGGCCATTGAACTCTGACCCTTCTAGCAGCGCAATCATCTGCGCTGCCAGGGCGTCACGCTGATTATTAATCGAAATGAGCTGATTTTCGAGCTTGGTATAGGTGTTGTCATCGGACGAGCTGCCGCTTTCCAAAGCTTTAGTGGAAACAGCCAGGGTTGCCAGGCCCAGTTGTCCAACACAGGCATCGATTTGCTTATACACCTGCGCCAGCTGCGTAAAGAGTGCGCGATTCTGCCGTATCACTTCGGGTAGAGCGGAATCTTTCATTACCTCAAAGAGCACACGCCCGTCATGGCTGTAGTCGTCCTTAAGGCCGAGCAGTTCCATCATCGTTGGACGAATATCTGTATGATCCGACCAGACACTACTGTTCA
>VBHS01000403.1 GCA_005881295.1 Chloroflexota bacterium | reverse complement strand
GCCTTTTCTATCGTAATGAGAAACAGATAAGGCTTGTTCTTGAGCAGAAGCGGATTGATATGGGTAGGAGATGACAGGCGGCCATTTTGTGTTGTTAATGGCCAGTTGATGGGCAATAAGTTTTCATTATTGATCTGCAACCACGCATAATAGCGCTCGCCTGGAGGCGCGTCTGGGATAGGTTGAATAGTAATCTCCACCTCGTCGAGGCTGCCTCGAGGAGCATTTGGGCTGCTGAGAAAGCGGAGATGCCCTGCGACCGAGTTTGATGGGGGTGGTGCGGTCGTTCGGTTAAGGGCAAAGAGAAGACCTGAGCCGGCAACAGCAGCAGCGAGCAAGGCGAGCAAAGTGATCAAGACGATGCGGGTTCTTCGCGCTATCGGGGCAGGGGCAAGCCCTGGTGAAGGTACCTGGGACGGTTGTGCTTTGACGCCGGTAGGCGCGTTCGCGCCCGCGTTTGGGGACAAGGGGCTTTCCTGTCTGCTGTCAGCGGGAGCCGTTAAAGGAGTTTGCCTGTCGCTTGCAGGTGGCGTGAATGCGGAAGGTGACGAGGTAATTGGGGGATGTGAGGGTTGGAATGAGAATGGTGTTAAAGGGACTGGAGTCATCCCCAATGGCTGGGAAGGCTGTAGTGGATTGTAGGAGTTCGACCCGTCAACATCGGGTGTGGCGTCGGGTTTGATCAGTTCAGCAGGAACGACTACGTTGAAGGACTCAGCGACTGCGATGGTCATGGCAGATGCGCTGGAGAAACGCTCATCCGGCTCTTTCGCGATGCTTTTAAGAATGACCTCGGATAAGGTTGGCGGAATATGCGGGTTGATCTGATCAGGCGGCGTGGGAGGTTCCTGGAAATGTTGCAAAAGGATAGCCATGACGGAATCGCCACGAAATGGCGTGACGCCTGTGGTCATTTCATAGAGGATGATTCCGAGTGAGTTGGATCATCCCCCTCTCATGGGCATAGTCAAGAGCGAGGCTGACTGCTGTGAAGATGTACACAATGTCATGGGGGGCCGGGAATTGCCCTTTGTGCGATGTGTTACGGATATAGTCAGCAAGCGTCGGTCCTTCGATATAATCCATCACCATGTAGGCTGTGGAGATGTCCGAGTCGGGAGAATGGACGAGTTGAAAGTCGTGAATTTGCACGATATTGGGATGATGCAGCGACGCAATAAATCGTGCTTCACGCTCGAAACGAGAGGTGAAGTCCGGGTCGGACTGCATATTGGTGTGGAGTTGCTTAATAGCGACATAGCGTCGTAGTTGGGTATCAAAAGCCTTCCACACTTCGCCCTGCCCACCACGTGCCAGGCGTTCTCGCAGTTCGTATTTGCCAAGGTGGCGTGGCTCCGTGCTCATGCTTGCTCCTGCCTCGTGTGCTTGATCCAGATCACAGCTGCTTTGGCACATTCTTTGTGATGTCGAAGGTTGCCAGCTTCAGCACGTCATAGTGCGCCTGGAGCACACCAGGTTTGAGGGTGTCCGTGATCGGGTCAAGCTGGCCAATGTAGGCGTACGTGACGTGTGTGACCAGGTCGTCCAGTACATCGCGTGCCGCAGGCTGTGCCAATTGAGCGGGCGTCATATGGAAGAGCTGTTTGGCATCTGTACGAACTTGTTGCAGCCATCCCTTCACATTGTCAAGCGCACCAGCAATTTCCTGCGAGAGCGTATGCATCTGCGGTGTTGCGTCGGGCGCCCTGTTCAGCTGATTGAGATGAAGCTTCATATGGTCGAGGTCGCCAGGGGGATCACTTGCGAGAAACTTCGCTACTCCCTGCCGCGTTGTGTCCACCGTCAGGAGGCCCACTCTGGCAATACTGGGATCGGCCGTTACAGGTGTGTCGGGCGGTACATCGACATGAACGTTTGGTGTGCCATCGAGATAGTCCAAGATACTGGTGAACAGGGCGTGCATCAACTCATAATTTCTTGTTGTGCCATCGAAGTCATCTCGCGCACTGGTGGACCACTCCAGAAGCTTTGCCGTATTTCTAAAGACCCAGATATCTAGCCCGCCGTCGAGCGCTAACACCTGGAGGTGGTCCTCGTTATAGTACAGGTGACGAAGGTGATCAAGTCCCCTCAAACCGGTAGGGTCTTGCGGGATGAGTGCCTGGGGCAGTTCCGCATAGTAGACCCAGCTAGAGCGGTCGGTTGATGGGCTGGCCTGGTTTTTCCCTGCATCTTCCAGCGTGATGAGCAGGCGGCTGGTTGCTGAGAGCAGGTCGTTGTGTTGCGCATCGCCCAGGTATTGGTAATGGACGCTCCCATTCTGCTGCACAGGCAAGTGATTGGTCAGCAGGATGGGCGGCTGTATTGGCGCTGGCCCCAACAGGTCTGGTTTTGGTGTCGTATCTTTATCAGGCAGCAGCCAGAGGTAGTAGCTTTTCCCTGTTGGAGGGGACTGGACGTTTTGCAGATCGACCTGCAACTGATCGGCGATGCCTTGCGCACCGTTTGCTAATTGTCCGCTGCTGACATAGAAAGCGTGCCCTACTAGCGGTCCTGGCAGGGGCGTGCCTCGACCAGGGTGCAAGAACAGGAAATAGCCTCCCAGGGAGCCGCCCAGCAGGACGATGATCAGGGCGATCAACCCGAAGAGTAGCCCTCTGCGATGTTTCGCAGGTGATGGTGGTGTGGGTGCAAACATTGGCGGCGGTGTCATTGGCGGTGACTGTGCTGGTGCAGAAGAACCGCTGCCAGTGATGCCACCGGAAGAGAGTGCAGGAGTAACCTGTCCGCCCGATGTTGCCGTTGGATACGGTTGCGAAGGCGGAAGATGAGAACTCTTCACGGCAGGCGATGAGCCAGATTGGGCCATCAAAGCGGGCGGTGGCGTCGCGGGTGCCGGGTTTTTCGCAACTGGTAGCGCGGGTGAAGATGGCGTGCTCCATGGCGATGAATCGGGAGAACTGGGAATAATATATGTTGGCATATACTCACCGTTCAGAGGAAAGGCCGGGCTGCCCAGGCTTTGCGGTACGGGTACGTTCAGGGATTCTGCGATGGCGACAGCCAGGAGTGAGGCGCTGGGGAAGCGTGCCGCCGGCTCCTTGGCAAGGCAGCGTAAAATGACCATTTCCAGCGCAGGTGGAATGTTCGGATTGATGAGCGCGGGAGAGGGTGGTGCCGTATTGAGGTGTTGCGTCATTACCGCGGTTGGATTGTCGCCCTGAAAGGGAGGGGTGCCAGTGACCATTTCATAAAGGATAACCCCAAGAGAGTAAATATCGCTGCGCTCAGTGCCGGCATTGCCGGTCACCTGTTCGGGTGCAATGTAGAATGGGGTGCCAAGCTGAACAGCTGTGAGCGTAATAGCAGGCGATTTCAGCAGCCTTGCGAGACCAAAGTCGGTGAGAATGGGTTCACCCATGTGGTTGCGCGCTGTATTGTGCTTGTCGAGCAGAATATTGGCGGGTTTGAGGTCGCGGTGAATCATGCCCTGCTGGTGAGCGTAATCGACGGCAAGGCCGATAGAGGTAAAGAGTTGCACGATCTCTGGGGGGGATGGAACGTTCCCCAGTCCTGAGGTACGGCGAATGTAGTCTGCCAGTGTCTGGCCTTCCACATAATCCATGACCATGTAAGCAATCGTGCCCTCTTCCTCAGATGAGGCAATCTGGAAGTCATGGATTTGTACAATGTTGGGATGGTGCAGCGAAGCAA
>VBHS01000277.1 GCA_005881295.1 Chloroflexota bacterium | reverse complement strand
TTCTATGAGGCACACTGGACAATAACGCAACCTCTGTGCAACACTCGCCGCCAAAAATCGACTCGCCGGTTGGGGAAATGGAGACCGATTGAACTTCCTTATCAGGTGGTAAAATGTCGTTTCTAGCAACCTGGCATCAGAACATATTGCTACTTCCGGCAAAGCGCCAAAAGACACAGGAGGAAGATCCACAAAAAATCCCACGGTGGATGAATGGATGCGGTCCTCCAAAGAAAGAAGAGCCACTAGACCACTCATAGACTGGATATCATTCGCTTGAGCTAGCCGAGTTATGTAACTTGCCAAAGATTCTAAGGGCATGGGCGGCGGGTGACTAGGTAGTATGTCAAAGTAATCTATAGGCATAGCATTTAGCACTTTCACTGTCTTAGGAAATTCATTCCCAGTGACGGTATCCCCGGTGGCAAAACCTCGAATTGAAGGTTAACTCCCATGGCAGTAAAGTACATCCTAAGGGCGAGGTGTGAAATATTGAGCACAACGCTGACACCGAAACCGCCGCGATCCACTGTGATTGTGACCACAGCGGATCACCAGCTCGGCCTGGTTGCACTTTGGACAATGGGGATGACGCTGAAGCAGCCTCTCTTCGTAACTCGCATTTGAGTGCTCCAGCAGCACCTCTGTACATACCTGTCGCAATGAAAGGCCCAGGAACCTAGCATAGTAGATATAGTTCTGAAACTTCGCGCCTCTTCCTTGAACATTGCCCTGTTCTATCTGTACTGGCTACTTAGCATATCTGTTCCAAAAAGGAACATCGAAGATGGCTGTATCAGTTCTTTCTCTTCGCCGACTATTCATTGGATAGATGGCGATACATTTCTCTACAACGATTTCTTTCCCGATAATGGAACGGATACCTAAGTAGCCAGCACATGGAGGTTTAGCGGTAGCTGGTATGACCAGGGCGCGATAGATTATATTCAGAAGGTCAAAACCACTCTCGCTGACAAAACCTGGATGCAGGCAGGATTTTCATTATACCGGTAGATCTTTGTGAAACCCTGCGACGGCTTGCTCAGGTGTCATCGCTCGTCCCTCTGCCCGTGCTGAGATAAAAGTCTTCTCGCCTAATGTGCCGCGTACTGCAACTATTGCGTCGTTGTAAAAACTTCTCTCAAAAGGAGAGAGAGGAGTTCCCATTCCCTCACGGAGCTGCTCTGCACAGCCCCAGAGCCGCGCAGCCCACATTTTCTCTTGTGAACTCTCTCCAGGCAACGTCTCTCCTGCAATCACGCTCGCTAGCCCCTCCAGACTTATGGCAATGCTCAATCTGTTATCGGATGCTCTCGCTACCGTCAGGCTCTCTTCGTACAGATTCCGTGCTTCTTTGAGACTACCCTGCCTGGTTGCCACCTTTGCCAGAAAGGAGAGAGACGTCGTTGTACCGTGTTGCTGGCCCATCTCTTTAAAGAGTTCGACCGCTGCTTCAATCTTCGAGCGTGCTTCTGGCAGGTCATCCTGGCTAAGAGCGAGGAGACCGAATTGGCAGAAGCAGTACGCTATGCTTTCCTTGTCTCCCATTTCATTGAAGAGCGCATAGCCTTCCTCAAGAAATGGCCGTACTTGAGTGAGATCTCCCGCCAGGAAGTGTGCTCTGGCTACATTCGTTACTGCCTCAGCAATTCCACTCTTGTCGTGAAGCTCCCGGCATATATTCAGGCTCTCTTCAAGCAGACTACACCCCTTCGTGTAGTCTCCCTGATCGATGGCGAGTGTCGCTAGATGAAGTTGCATGTAGGCGACACTCGCGATGTCATTCATTTTGCTAAAGATCTCAAAGGCTTCTTCACCCTGGACACGTGCAGTTTCAAGGTCCCCTCTCGTCCAGGCAATATCTGCCAGGTGATGCAGTGCTAGCGCAATTCCCGAGGCGTCGTTAAGCTCCTGGTACAGCGCCAGGCTCTCTTTGCAAAGCTGTTCTGCTCGATCGTTATTGCCCTGTGCATGAGCTATTCTTGCTGCATAGTAGAGTGCTTTTGCTCGTATCGAGGCTCCCGCTCCTTCACTTACCGCAATCGCCTGTTCCAGGAAGCTACGAGCTTCGCTGTAATTCCCACGCAGCCCCCAGAATGGCCAGAGCACGGTACTCAAACGTAGCGCCATTTCTACGTGGCGAGCGCCTTTAGTAGTCCTTCCTGGCTCTAACAGCCATGATAAAGCTGCTCGTACATTGTCCTGCTCGCGTTCGAGCCGTTTGAGCCATGCGCTCTGTTGCACTCCGTCAAATTCGTGATATGCCTGCTCTGCCAGCGAGAGATAGTACTCAGCATGCGCTTGTCGAACCTTTTCTGCTTCTTTGCCGTTGCTAAGTACTTGTATCCCATACTCACGGATTGTCTCTAGCATGAAAAACCGCGTCTCTTCTTCTTGTCCTACGGCTTGAAGAAGGCTTTTATCTAAAAGCGATGCTGCTCCATCCAGCGCTACTCCTTCGCTCATTTTTAGAGCAGCACTGATCGCTTCAATCGCCTCCAACGTACCACCACCGACGAATACGGAGAGCATGCGAAAGAACTGTTGTTGTTGAGAGCCTAGCAAGTGGTAGCTCCACTCAAGCGTGTTGCGCAGAGTTTGCTGTCTTTCCGGTATATCTTGTGTTCCGCTCGTCAGGACGTTCAAACGGTTTCCGAGTCGTGCGAGCAGGGCCTGCGGAGAGAGGAGTTTACTGCGTGCTGCTGCCAGTTCTATCGCCAGCGGTAACCCATCGAGGCGAACGCAAATTTCGGCAATGGCTTGCGCGTTTGCAGCGGTCAGGCAGAATTCAGGTCTGACTGCCTGTGCCCGTTTGACGAAAAGTTCCACGGCCTCGTTCTGTGAGAGTGCTGCCAGATCTGCTACATGTGCAAAGTCAGGCTGTGGCAGTGGCGGTACTCTAAACTCATGCTCAATCTGAAGATGCAAGATTTCACGGCTAGTGACCAAGACCCTCAGCTTTGGACAAGCTGCAAGCAGGTCCGCTACATAGGAGGCCGCTGCTATTACTTGCTCAAAGTTGTCCAGTAACAGTAAGATCTGTTTCTGCCGTACAGCTTCTTTCAGGCGTTCTAGCAAGGGTTGATTCGTTTCATCTCGTACACCAAGTGCCTGCGCAATGGTAGGGATAACGAGTGCAGAGTCACTAATGGGTGCCAGAGACACAAAAAAGACTCCATCAGCACATTCATCGCTTAGTTCTGCTGCTGCCTGTACTCCTAGCCGAGTTTTGCCTACTCCTCCTATGCCGGTGAGTGTAAGCAATCGTACATCCTGCTGTCGCATCAGGTCGAGAATGCTTGCCAGTTCGTTCTTGCGTCCAATGAGTGGTGATGGGTGTACAGGAAGAGTATTCGCATACGTATCCAGCGTGCTGAGTTTTGGAAAATCAAAGGGGAGATTCGCAATAACAAGTTGAAAAAGATGTTGAGGGTATGAGAGATCCTTGAGACGGTGTTCCCCTAGATCGCGTATAGTTACGTCGTCTGGTAGGTTGTGTATGATAAGATCGCGAGTTGTTTGGGAGAGCAGGACCTGCCCACCATGACCAGCATTCATGAGCCGTGCAGCGAAATGGATATCTATGCCTACGTATCCTTCGGCAGCCAACTCCGGTTCACCTGTATGTATGCCCACACGAACACGTATGGTTATCCCCTCTCCCCATGAATGCCTGGCTAAGGTACGCTGGGTGGCAACTGCCGCAGCCACAGCATCTCTCGTTCGTGCGAAGGCTGTGAAAAATGCATCTCCTTGTGTATCCACCTCGTACCCATGATACTCGCGGAAGATCGCTCGTTGGAGATGTCTGTACTCCGTCAAGACATCGGTATAGCGATTACCTAATTGTTGAAGCAGGTGTGTCGATCCCTCCATATCGGTAAACAGCAGTGTGACAGTACCTGCAGGTAAATCACGTCGTCCAGATTTCTCCCTTGAATAAGCCGATCTAGAATCTTGCGGATTGTGCTTCTCGTCTTCTTCAGGAGAAAGATAGCTCTGTGTCATCAGATCCTCTTGAGTATCGTTCATGGTAAAGCATTTGAGTAGGTTGCACATTTCAGTGTATCATGCGCCCGGTCAGGCTGTCGATGACCTTACTCCACTTTTGTAGCGCTATCCTTCTCATGTGAACCTGTACTGGCTACCTAGCATGTCTGTTCCAAAACCAGAGAGGAATCAATCATGCTGGAAATCTTTTCGCCAACTGTTCGTTAAATAGATGCTAAAACAAGGAACGGAAAGAGCCAGCATTGATGCGCTTTTTGAAAGGGATATACTATGTAGCCAGTACAGGTAACGTGGGGACCACTTAACAAGCCGTGGGATGTTCTTCTCGCCTATCTTTCCCAATGTTTCCATCGTTCTTCTATGAGAAAACACCAGTGCTCTCTTATCGAATATCCTGGGCCATATACCTGATAGGAACGCCCAGATCATTGATCCACTCGATCCATGCAACAGGCTGTATCCATTCGTCACGCGCAGCTGTTCTGACTTCCAAGATGCCACTTCGCCTGCGAGCTCGCGTAATCTTCCGTCTCCTGGCTATGCCTTCAATCTGTGCATAGGTTTTGTAAGAGTGACAGATCAGGTTGATATCCCTGACATTGACCAAAGCATGCGCTTCTTCCATCATGCATCTCCCCTCATTGCTCACCCATAGCATACCACGCCAGCATCCTTTGGAAGCAATTGTCTAGCTGTAATAGCTACTTGGGATATCCGTTCGCAATAGTGACACCGTGGTCTTTTACCACCTTCCTATTTTTCTTTGGCAGGTGGTACTCAACCGTGGAAGGAGTAGGGAAATTTTTCTAAAGCTCTGAGGCCGCATTTCTGCTGATTCTTGGAGTCCGCGCCGCGAAATTCTGAAAAAGCTCCAGCCTCATCAGGAATCATTTCAACTGTAAGTGAAGTTTCTCTGCAAAACCATGCTTCCCTATAAAGGCTGCCCACGACCCGAAAATCCAAAAATGCACTGAACTGACTTTTTCCTCAAGTTCAACTCTCTGCAAAACCATGGTATTATGAATCTGCAAAACCATCGGTTAAATGACAGTGAGAATGTCATTTTACCCATAGGTTTTGGAGATTTCCAAAACCTATGCTTCCCATTTGGCCCTCCAAAACTATGCTTCCCATCCCTGTACAGAAAGAATGTATTTTACTATTGTGCGACTTTCATCAGAGGTCATATAAGATATCAAAAGGAGGGGATTCTTTGTGCTCTGTCTATTTTTTCAGGTGATCTGTTGGATATCCTAATTCGTCAAGCGCCAAAATCCAAGCCTCACGTGCTTTCTTTGGCCGTAGTATATGCGAATTGTTCAGTTGTTTCCCAACCTGGATAGAGCTAGGATACATACCTTGTTGATGCAAGATCATCACTGTCTGATGAATCTCCAGAGAGATTCGTGTCATCCGCTCTTCATGCTGTTTTCTCAGTTCAATACGACGACGTAATGCAATCTCCTTACAGAGGTCGGGAAAGTTTCTCTCCAGAATAGCGAGCCTATACCCCCGTTGCCGCGCAATTTCCCTAATGCTTGGCATCTTCTCACTGCTCCTTAGCATATCTTGCAACTGTTGTCGGATCTGCTCCTTGTCAATCCGTTCTCCTCGATATCGCGTAACGACAGCCTGAGAGAGATCGGGAAATCGCTTATATAATACGGCGGTGGTGCAGCCAAGCTGCTGCGCAATTGCTTTCAAGGACATTCGTTTGTCGCTCACCAGAGCATCTTCCAAAGCCTGCTTCATACGTATCAGAGCGTCATTTCCGGTCGATGACCATCTGTATCGCATTACTATAGCCTGACAAAGATCAGGGCAGTACTTATGTAAAGTCGCTGTACTGTAGCCAAGACGTTGAGCGATTTGACGCAAGGCAGGGAATGGAAATGGATTTTCTTCGTCGATATCTAGTACTGCTTCTAGTGCTTGGCTGCGCTACCAGGTGCATCCGCCGTTCCTGTACAATATCCGGCGTGACACACAGGAGCCTTGGCAGCTCTAAGTCGGAGTGCTGATCAATTCTTTCTTGTTCTCTTCACTGAACAGGGTCGTCGTCACCCGACGAAGCAGGGAGGCCAGCTCCGCTTCCTGTTCTGGCGACCAGCCGTCAAGCAGCCCGGCCAGGTTATCATGGCAGGCGGTCGCTAATGTAGCGACGGTCTCCTGCCCGGCAGCAGTCAGTTGGAATTGGCCATCTGCTTGACCCTCCACTGGTGCTGTTGTGGTGATCAGCCCGATCTCTCGCAGCGCTTCGATGGAAGGCATCAGCCTGGCGGCCGGCACGTGGAATCGCTTCGCCAGAGTCGCCCCAGCAATTGGGGCCTGCTCCTGGAAACGGAACAGGAGCCAGGTAGAGAGCGGGTCGAGCACAATGCCAGCGCGAGCTGCGAGCCGGTGGTAGAGCTGGTCCAGGCTGTCGCGGCTGGTCAGCACGTGAAGTGCCCGCTCGATCTCCTGCTGGGAAGTGCGCGTGGTTGGCATGGCGAAGGTATGGCCCATGTCGGTCGCCTGGGTGGTGGTGCGCAGTCGCACCTCAGGTAGCAGCCAGGACAATATGAAGGCCACAGCAACAATGGGCACCGTCACCAGGAAGACTGTCGACAGCGATTGGGCGTAGGCATGCACCACCTCCGCACGCACGGATGTTGGCAGATGCTGGATCGCCGCAACGCTCTCTGTCATGCTGAGACTGATCCCGGACGGAAGTGAGGGAGCCAGGGAAGCGAGATGTGATGCCAGTTGATTGGAGAAGATGGCCCCAAAGATAGCCGTGCCGAACGCGCCGCCAATAGAGCGGAAGAAGATCACCCCAGAGGTCGCCGCGCCCAGGTTGCGGTAATCTACAGCGTTCTGCACGGCCATCACCAGCACTTGCGTTACCAGTCCCACTCCCAGTCCCAGGACCGCCATCGACAGCGATTCCACCAGCACGCTCGTGTGCTCGCTCAGACGTGAGAGCAGGAACATGCCCAGCGTCATCACGGCTGTGCCGGCAATCGGGAAGGCTTTGTAGCGCCCCCAGCGGCTGATGAGCTGTCCGCTGGTGATGGACGTGAGCAGCAACCCCAGGATCATGGGTAACAGGCGCAGGCCGGAACTGGCGGGGGAGGCACCATTTACGACCTGCAGAAAGAGCGGCAGATAGGTGGTCGCCCCATAGAGCGCGAAGACGACCACAAAGCCAATCGCACTGGAGAGGGAGAACACGGCGTTGCGGAAGAGGGGCAGCGGAAGCACCGGTTCGACAGCGCGTTGTTCCACCAGGACAAAGCCCAGCGTGAACACGCTGGCGACAATGGCGAGCAGGATGATCGGCGCCGATCCCCAGGGAGCGATGCTCCCGCCCAGGGAAGTCAGCAGGATCAGGCTGCTGGCCGCGACCGTCAGCAGCACGGTGCCCAGGTAGTCAATCCTATGCTGACCCGGCTCACCACTGGCAGCCAAGGCCAGCGCCAGCACGAGCAAGGCAGCCGCGCCAAGAGGCAGATTGATGTAGAAAATCCAGCGCCAGGACAGGGTCTCGACAAAAAAACCGCCCAGCAGGGGTCCGGCCACGCTGCTCACCCCAAAGACGGCGCCGAACACACCCTGATAGCGTCCGAGCTGACGTGGAGGCACGACATCGGCGATGATAGCCTGGGAGAGTACGAAGATGCCCCCACCTCCCAGCCCTTGCAGGCCGCTGAAGAGAATGAGTTCGGCCAGGTTCTGGCTGAGGCCGCACAGCGCAGATCCGAGGAGAAAGAGCACAATCGCCGCCTGGAAGAGCCGCTTACGCCCGTAAAGATCACCGAGCTTACCCCACAGTGGGGTGGAGACCGTTGAGGTCAGCAAATAGGCAGTGACGACCCACGAGAGCTGGCTGAGTCCCCCGAGATCGCTCACGACAGTCGGCAACGCCGTCGCCACGATCGTCTGATCGAGGGAGGCGATCAGCAAAGCCAGCATCAGCCCGCTGAAGATGACCCAGACTCTGCGCTGGTCTGCTGTTTGCGCGAGTCCAGATTGCGTCTGCTCTAGAGCCATGGGAGTATTCCTTTACTTCTTTTCGCGCCAGCCATTGGTTAACCGAAGCGGCGGGGTTGCCCCCGCCGCTTCGGTTAATCAGGTTATGGGCCAAACGACATCTGGCCGCTTCCCGGCCCAGGAAGGAAGCGTGAGCTGTCTGCCATGAGACAGGGAGGACCAACTCTTCGCCCACAGAGGTCTCATGGCAGCAGCTTGTCGAGCGTGATCGGCAGATCGCGGACGCGGGTCCCGGTCGCGTGATAGACGGCATTGGCGATGGCAGCGGCGGTGCCGACGATGCCCAGTTCCCCGATCCCCTTCACTCCCATTGGGTTGACGTGGGGGTCGTCCTCCTCGATCCAGCTCACGTCGATCTCCCCGACGTCGGCGTTGGTGGCGATGTGGTACTCGGCGAAGTCGTGGTTGACGTAATCGCCAAAGCGCGGGTCCAGCACGCTTTCCTCGTGCAGGGCCATCGACAGCCCCCACGTCATGCCGCCCAGGAACTGCGAGCGGGCGGTCTTCGGGTTGACGATGTGTCCGGCGGCGAAGACGCCCAGCAGCCGCGGGACGCGCACCTCGCCGGTGTCTTCGTTGACGCGCACCTCGGCGAACTGGGCGCCGAAGGCGTGCATCGAGAACTGCTGCGCCTCGGGGTTCCCGTTGAAGGCGCCGTCCGCCTCTAACCCCGCGGCGGGCACCACGCCCCCAAACTCGTCGCGCAGCCGTGTGCGCAGCTTCTGCGCACCATCGACGATCGCCCACCCCCAGGAGGCGGTGCCCGTCGAGCCCCAGGCCGGGAACGCCTGCGGCAGGGCGCTGTCGCCGATGTCCAGCTGCACCTGCTCCACGGGCACCTCCAGCGCGTCGGCCGCGATCTGGGTCAGCACGGTCCAGGCGCCCTGGCCGACGTCCTCCGCCGCGATGCGGACGCGATACCGTCCCGCTGCGTCAACAGCAACGTGCGCGCTTGCAGGCAACTGCACGGCCGGATAGGTCGAGGCGGCCACCCCGGTCCCGACGAGCCAGCGCCCCGCCCTGTGCGTCCGCGGCTGCAGGTCGCGCTTCGCCCAGCCAAAGCGCTGGGCCCCTTCGCGCAGGCAGGCGACGAGGCCGCGACTGCTGAAGGGACGGCCGGTCTCGGGATCGACCGCGGGCTCGTTGCGGACGCGCAGTTCGATGGGATCGAGGCCGCAGGCCACCGCCAGCTCATCCATCGCCGACTCGAGCGCGAACATGCCCGGGCTCTCGCCCGGCGCGCGCATCCACGAGTTCGCCGGCAGGTCGAGCCGCGCCAGCCGGTGGGTGGTGCGGCGGTTGGGCGCCGCGTACATCGTCCGTGTGGCGACGGCGGCTGGTTCGGTCATCTCGTAGAGCGCGTTGGTCTGCGCCACCACCTCGTGCGCGATCGCCGTGAGCTGACCGTCGCCACCGGCGCCCAGACGGACGCGCTGGATGGTCGGCGAGCGGTACCCCACCGGTCCGAACATCTGCTGCCGCGTCTGCGCGAGCTTTGCCGGCCGTCCTGCAACGCGCGCTGCCATGACGGCGAGGATGGCATACGGATGGGTAAATCCCCTGGACCCAAACCCGCCACCGACGTAGGGCGCGATGACCCGTACGCGCTCGGGCGAGAGCCCAAACGCGGTGGCGATGTCATTCAGTCTGATGTCCACCCCCTGGCACGTGTCGTAGACGGTCACGCTCTCGCCGTTGCCGTCGTCACTCCAGATCGCCAGGGTCGTGTGCGGCTCGAGTGGGTTATGGTGCTCGGTGGGCGTTGTGTAGGTGTGGTCGAGTGAGACCGGCGCGGCCGCCAGCGCTGCCTCGACATCACCCTGAGCGCTATCCGCCGCATAGAATGGGGCAGCCTTTTGCGGCACATACTCTGGCTTGTAGAGATCGCTGCGGTCGGCGCGCAGCTCGACGTCGTGCGGCTGATCCTCATAGCGCACGGCGACCATACTCGCTGCCTGACGCGCGGTCTCCAGCGTCTCGGCGACGACGGCCGCGACGAACTGCCCGCGATAGGCGACGGCATCGGATTGGAAGACTGCCAGATCCTGGTCGTCCAGCGGAGCGATCCGCGGGGCGTTCTCGTGCGAGAGCATGGCAATGACACCCGGCAGCG
>VBHS01000419.1 GCA_005881295.1 Chloroflexota bacterium | reverse complement strand
CTTACGGGACCACATCTGGTGGCCCTGCCATTTTCGGATCATTGTTCGCTACTTGCTGAGGATGACGACAGTGCCAATAACCTTTTAGATCAGGCTGTTCGGCTCGCTCAACAGAAATGCGTACGGTACCTGGAACTGCGCACTGGTGCGAATGATGTCTTGAAGAAGCGTACAGACTTTGCTGAGAATAATCTGTATACCTGTTGGACAACTCCACTTGACTCTGATCCCGGTATCATTTGGTCACGCTTGTCGAAACCCGTTCGAAACAAGATTAGAAAGTCTCACAGGCTAGGTGTGCGGATTCGCTTTGCACAACGCCGAGAGGAGATGTTGGAGTATTACCGATTACACCTACGGACTCGAACTAAGAAGCACGGGATGCCTACACAGCCGCAGCAATATTTTCTCGATTTATGGGATACTTTTGCCGCTTCTGGTAATCTACAGCTATTACTGGCTGATCATGAAGGTATCACAATAGCCGGTTCGGTTTTGATAACATCTGGCACGACCGCCAGGTTTCTTTATGGCGCATCTGATGAACGATATCTAGAACTAGCTCCTAATGATCTGCTCACATGGCAGGCGATTACGTGGTGTTGTAGTAATGGACTTCAGACACTTGTCCACGGTCGTACTGCTCGCGTTAATAAGGGCTTAATGCAGTTCAATCGGAACTGGGCCACTATCGAGAAACCTCTCCCTTACTTTTACTATCCATGTGTAGCAGGCTTAGCATCCACCTCCGAAGACAGTTTAAAATACCATTTACTCACTTCCTGTTGGAAACGACTGCCGCTACAAGTTGCAGGGCCATTAGGGGGCTATTTCTATAAACATCTTGGCTAACCCGATGTGCAACTTTTCGGATGAAGCAACGAGTTGAGCCAATTGAAGAGCTCGTTCTCTTCTTGGTCTTGGTTGAAACCCACGTAGGTTCCCACCACTTCCATGGTCAGCCCCTCACTCTCACTCAGTCTCGGTTCAAAGCCGCGCTCCTGATTCGTTGACTGCCTCCACCATCGCAATGGGCAGGCCAAGCGCACCAACACCCAACTTCAGCACTGTGCGCCGGCTCATAGAGTCATCACTTTTTACCTGCATTTGCCTTCACAGCTTTCCTCGTGTGATACACTACAGCCATAGTACGTAACATACAGCAGAGAAAAACATCGAGGAAAATATTAGCATGATCGAACGATATTCTTTACCGGAAATGGCGGCTATCTGGTCGGCAGCCCATAAAACAGATATGTGGTTGCGCGTAGAGCTACTCGCCTGTGAAGGGTGGGCCCGCGAAGGCGTCATCCCACAAGAGGCAATGGCAAAGATACGCCAGGCCGGCTATAACGCCGAACGTATGCAGGAAATCGAGCAGGAAACGCACCATGATGTTATTTCTTTTCTGCGCTCCATCCAGGAGCAGTTGGGGCCTGAAGGGCGCTTTATCCACCTTGGTATGACTTCCTCAGATGTGCTCGACACGGCGTTGGCGGCCCAGTTGAAAGAGGCAGGAGTACTCCTGAGCACCACGCTGACCGCGCTGATTGACGCGGTAGCTCGGGCGGCTGTTCAGTATAAATATACAGTAATAGTGGGACGCACACATGGCATCCACGCGGAACCGACGACATTTGGCCTGAAACTGGCGCTCTGGGTCGATGAACTGCGGCGGGGACAGCAACGGCTCGCAGCAGCGCTTGAACAAGTCACGGTCGGTAAAATATCCGGTGCGGTTGGTACACACGCGACGATTCCACCGCAGATCGAAGAATTTGTCTGTGAAGAAATGGGGCTGGGCGTCGCCCCCATATCCAACCAGATCGTCCAGCGCGATCGCCATGCCCACTTTATTACGACTCTGGCGCTGCTGGGTAGTTCACTGGAGAAGATGGCGCAAGAGATTCGCCACCTGCAACGCACCGAGTTGAGCGAGGCATTTGAGCCGTTCGCCGCCGGTCAACAGGGCTCCTCCGCTATGCCACATAAACGCAACCCTGAACTGTGCGAACGCATTTGTGGTCTTGCGCGCGTGTTGCGCGGCTTCAGCGTAACGGCAATGGAGAATATCGCCCTCTGGCATGAACGTGATATCAGTCACTCCTCTGCTGAACGCATCATTCTCCCCGACGCGTGTACATTACTACACTATATGTTGCACACCTTTACCACTGTTATCAATGGTCTGGAGGTCGATGAGCAGCGTATGCAGGCGAACCTGAACATGACCGGCGGCCTCGTTTTCTCACAGAGGATTCTGCTTGCTCTCATTGACAAGGGTGTCGAGCGCCAGGAGGCTTACAAGATGGTGCAGCGCAACGCGAAAAAGGTTTGGAGTATGGCCAGCAACGACCAGCAAGGGCCAGCTTTCCTCGAGACATTGAGCAACGATGTTGAGGTCACCGAATATCTTTCACGTAAGGAATTGGCAGAGTTAACGAGTACCGATTATTATCTCAAGTATATCGATACCGCATTCAAAAGATTAGGCCTGTGATGGAGCCTCAACACCCGAAGGCAACAACAATTAAAGAAACAGACACAGCTCCTCTCTCCAAAGCAGGAAAAACTTCGCCACATGGGGGGGGACCGCACTCCTGGTCGCCCGCTCTACTTCCTATGCTGCTTTTTGCCTGCGTCATGGGGGTGCTCTACCTGTTCATAGTGGTCCTTGCTCCCCTACCACAACTGCATTTAAGCAGGACACCGCTGGCTGAGGTATGGCCCTGGACGCTTGCCCTTTCACGAGTCTTTTTCCCACAAGCATGGACCTCAACAGCCAACCTATCTTCATCACTCTCCTGGCTTTATCCGGCGCTGTTGACGCTGATCCTCGCGGCCCTTCTCGCAACCTACTCCCTGGCGACCTGGTGGGTGTACCGTCGGCGGAACATTT
>VBHS01000276.1 GCA_005881295.1 Chloroflexota bacterium | reverse complement strand
ACTTGGCGTCACCGACATTCGCCAGGTGTGAGAACAGCTCGACGTGGCGAATCAACTGTTTTCCGGCCTCTAAGCCGCCCTTGATGCCAAAGCCGAGAATGGCGCCGTAGCCATTGGTGTGATATTTGGCCGCGATTTCGTGTTGCGGATGGCTAGCCAGGCCTGGATAGATTACCCAGTTAACAGCTGGATGATCCTCTAAGAACTCCGCGATGCGCAACGCGTTTTTGCTATGGCGCTCCATACGTAGTGGCAGCGTCTCCAGGCCCTGAAGGAATAGCCAGTCGTTAAAGGGTGCGCTGGCAGGACCAAGGTCGCGCAGCAGTTGTACACGCGCCTTGATGATATATGCCAGCGGGCCAAGCGCCTCAACGTAGCGCAAGCCATGATAGGAGGGATCAGGCTCGGTAAATGACGGGAAACGCCCGTTCGTCCAATCAAACTTTCCGCTATCGACGATGACACCGCCAATGGATGTGCCGTGCCCTCCGATGAATTTGGTGGCCGAGTGAATAACAACATCAGCTCCGTGCTTGAGCGGCTGTACCAGGTATGGTGTAGGCAATGTATTGTCGATGATCAATGGTACTCCGTACTCATGGACAATATCAGCAGTGGCGCGAATATCCAGGGTGTCAAGACGTGGATTGCCGACGGTTTCAGCAAACACAGCTTTGGTTCGTTCATTGAACGCGGCCCTGAAGTTTTCAGGGTTTCGACTATCCACGAAGCGAACAGTGATCCCAAGCCTGGGGAGAGTATAGTGAAAGAGATTATACGTTCCACCATAAAGACTGGCAGAGGAGATGATTTCGTCGCCTGATTGAGCGACATTCAAGATCGCCAGAGTTTCAGCCGACTGGCCAGATGCCGTTGCTAAAGCGCCAACACCTCCCTCAAGAGCCGCAACGCGGCGCTCGAAGGCGTCCTGGGTGGGATTCATAATGCGCGTATAGATATTACCAAACTGTTTCAAGCCAAAGAGATTCGCGGCGTGCTCCGGGCTGTCAAAGACATATGAGGAGGTCTGATAGATGGGGAAAGCACGGGCATTGGTCGCACTATCTGCTGTTTCCTGACCAGCATGAAGTGATAAGGTTTCAAATCCGTAACTGCGATTACTGTTGAGTGCCATACGTTTTGTTTACTCCTTCAAGTTTGTGTGAATTGGACACGATATTTCATGCCACTATATAGTGAGAGCATTGGTCATCTGCCCCCATTCCTTAAGAAAAGCATCATGACCGTGTGGTGAGTCGAGTTCCACGTAGGTAGAATCTCCGCCGACTAACCTCACTTGATCGGCCAGCCAGCGGACATGCGCTGGCGGGAAAAGAAAATCGGAACGAATACCGATAAAAAGGGCTTTACTGCGTAAGCGACGCAGCGCAGCCTCCAGTGAAGGGTAGCCTTCACTAACGTCATACAAATCCATTGCACGGCTAATATACAGGTAACTGTTGGCATCGAAGCGTTTCACCAGAGATTCGCCTTGATAGTAGAGATAGTCCTCTACATCAAAACGCCCACCGAGATCAGCTGCACGACTTGGAGCGGGTACAGCCCTATTGCTGGCATGGCGCCTGGCGAAGCGCATCTCCATGCCTTCCTCACTCTGGTAAGTAATCATTGCCAGCATCCGGGCTACCGATAGGCCAGCCTCGGGTCCATGACCAGGATCGTAATTTCCCCTCTGCCAGAGCGGATCCACCATGATTGCCTGGCGCTCAACTTCGCTGAAGGCGATAGCCTGGGCAGTCAGAGCTGCTGTCGCTGCCACCACAATGACCTTCTGCACTAATTCGGGATAGGCAACGCCCCACTCCAGCGCCTGTTGTCCACCAATCGAGCCCCCGGCAACCATAGCTAATTGACGTACTCCCAGGTGTTCAATCAAAACCCGTTGCGCACGCACCATGTCACGAATGGTCACCAGAGGGAAACGCATACCATAAGGCTCCCCCGTTAAGGGGTCTAGAGACGATGGCCCGGTACTGCCATAGCAACTCCCAATGACATTTGAGCAGATGACAAAGTAATGCGTGGTGTCAAAAGGCCGCCCTGGACCAATTAACGGGTTCCACCACGCTCGTTTTGGATCATCTGGATGTTGGACATCATGAGCATGTGAATTCCCAGTTAGCGCGTGAGTTATCAGGATGGCGTTATTTCCCTCGGCGTTGAGAGTTCCCCACGTTTCAAACGCCAGTGTAACGGGAGCAAGTTGTCCCCCACGTTCCAGCGGCAATGAATCGAAGGTATACGTGAACAATTGGTCTGCAGAAGCAAATTGTTTACTTCCTGCAACACGTTGTTCACTCTGTATCACCATTACACCCTCCTTTCCTGAAATTAAGTACAAAAAAACCTCGTCCCTGGCAGGGGCGAGGAGCAAATAGTTTCGCGGTACCACCCTGATTTGCTGATACCTCACAGTATCAGCCTCGGTGAGTGTCGTTGAGCACATACGTTCTCCAACACTCTGGAATGTAACGGGTCCAACCGGCTCAGCCTACCTCCTCCTGGAAGTTCAACCTGCAACTCGGAGGTCATATTCAACGCTGGCTCGGCACTGACTTCTCATCATCGTCAATTCTCTGTAGCCGTCCACGACGTTTACTCGTCCTCTTCAAAGTTATTGTTGTTAACTTGACTGGTAAAGTACACAATGTGCAGCCAATAAAAAACCCCTGGAATACAGGGGTAAGCTTCTTTGGCTATTCCCCTCATCTTGCGGATCGCTCCGCCGGAATTGGCACCCTTCCTGCAACTTTGCAGGGGGGTTGCCGGGCTTCATAGGGCCGTTTCCCTCAACCTCTCTTGATGAGAGCAGATATCACTGCACATATTCAATTGTAATGGTGTTTCTTATTTGTAAGTAAGTATACCGAAGAACTTGAAGGAATGTCAAGAGAAAGGGTAAGGAATGTTTCAGGTGAATCTATGCTTAGGTAGAAAAGGCCAGTGGAATGCCCTGGATGAGAGCACCAACTGGCTTCGATATTCTTGTTGCGTCAGTCAGTTATTCAGGCCTTGAAAAATCTCTTCGCCACACGCATTGCAAGGGGATGATAGGCGCGCTCGTAACAGCCAACAAAACGTACTATTTCACCACCCCAGCCACGTTTGAAACGATAGACACCTGCCATAGCTTCTTCCTCTCGATCCGTTTCCGGAATACCCCAGAAATCGTATTGGAGCGCGCCCTGGCTTTTAGCCCAGCGTATAGCCTCCCACTGCAGCAAGTAATTAGGCATCAGGTTCCGGTATTCGTTGCTTGACGCGCCATAGAGATAGATAGCTTGTTTTGCCACCAGGGCCACAAAGATGCCGGCCAGAAGATGTCCATCAAACTCAGCTAAGAAAAGGCGAGCCTGCTGTCGCGGAACAAAAATATGCCAGGCTTTCAGGTAGTAGTCAAACGTATGTATACCAAACTGGTCACGAACGCTCGTCGCTTGCATCAGTGCATACCAGGTCTGTACGTCTTCAACCGTTTGTGCCGATCGTACGGTGACACCTTTACGCTCAGCCAGCCGTACATTATAGCGCCACTTCTCTTTCATCCCTGCCAATAAGGTTGTCTCATCTACCATGAGGTTAAGCACTATACTACGTACAGGTTGTACCGGGGGAGCAGGATACAATGCTAGAAGAGGAGTCAACTCCGCATATGTATCTTTGCCTGCGGGCGAAATAGCAGCTCCCGGAGTTGGCTCTACAATTGAGCTTACTGCCCTATTTGGCTCCATACGTAACGCCAGGGCACCCCTCGCGTGCAAATAGGCGTTCAGTTGTGTGAAGAATGCCCGGCACAGCGTTGGATCTGACCAATCGATTACCGGTCCCTTTGGAATATAGGCTAGAGAACCTGCCCACGAAGGGAGTGCGGGAGCTGTACGACGCAAGA
Organism: Chloroflexota bacterium; assembly: GCA_005881295.1. Classification (GTDB taxonomy): domain Bacteria; phylum Chloroflexota; class Ktedonobacteria; order Ktedonobacterales; family Ktedonobacteraceae; genus UBA11361. Next base: position 6,251 of record VBHS01000276.1, on the reverse strand, counting down.
CCTGAGCCGCCGCAACCACCTGCTGTTGCTCTTCATCCCAGAGGAAAAGCCGAAAGGGATACCAACCAGTACTGGCTTTGAGTTCTCCCCATCCCCAACTTTGCAGGAAATGCCCACCAGGGTGCCCGTCGATAAACTGATCCCACTTCCGCCACTCGTGGGCAGGTACATTTCGCAAGATATAGCGATGCTGTGACATAGTAATAAACTCCCGCAACAAGATCTATTGGAGTGATCATTAGTGTTTTTATGCCCCTTCTTCTCCGTGGTGCTATAATACCACTTGAAGGGTTGTATAACCCGGTAATATTACTGTAACTTATAATACAAGAACAAATACATTATTGGCCAAATTGACCAGTAGGAGGCACGTGGTGAATATTGTGATCCTTGGATGTGGCCGTGTTGGCTCAACACTGGCAACTATGTTGGATCGTGCAGGCCATACAGTCTCGATTATTGATTTTAGCAGTGAAGCTTTTCGCCGCCTGGAACCCGATTTTAGTGGCACAACCATTGTGGGCAATGGCGTGGATGAAGAAATACTTATTCGCGCAGGTATCAAAGAGGCAGACGCCTTTGCCGCCGTCACTAATGGTGATAATCGGAATATCATGTCCAGTCAAATCGCGAAAGAGATCTTCAATGTCAAAAAGGTTGTTTGCCGCATCTACGATCCAATACGAGAAAGCACTTATCATGAACTTGGTCTTGAAACAATCAGCCCTACAATAGTTGGGGCACAATTGATTTTTGAAGCCCTCTTTAGCGACAAGCAGGAACAACAAACAGATAAAGGATAGAGGGGCAACGAGGCAAGGAGAGAAGAAGCATGTATATAATTGTCGGTGGTGGTGGCGACGTCGGCTACTATCTCACCAAAAGTTTGTTAAGCCAGGGTCACGAAGTTCTCTTACTGGAAAAAGGTGCAATTCGCTACCAGGCGCTGTCCGAGGAGCTCGGACAGGCAGTTGTGCGCGGCGATGCCTGCGAAGCACGAACAATGGAAGAGGTTGGAGTAAGTAGGGCCGACGTTGTGATTGCTGTTACGGGCGAGGACGACGATAACCTGGTTATTTGCCAGATGGCAAAGAAACGCTTCAAAGTTGCACGCACCATAGCCCGGCTCAATAATCCTAAAAATGAACTGCTTTTTCAAAAGTTAGGTATCGATATCACCGTCAGCCCAACAAGATCCATCCTCTCACTCATCGAAGCAGAGTTGCCTGGTTCTTCTTTTGTGACGCTTATGAGGCTCAGGAGAGCGGGGTTAGGCATTATAGAGGTGCGCGTCCCGCCTGACTCACCAATTGTAGGGCAGACGTTGAACGCGATCAAGCTCCCGCGCAGTGGTAATATCGCTTTGATTATTCGGGATAATGAATATATCGTACCCACAGCTGAAACAAAGATTTTTGCCAATGACGAAGTCTATGCGCTAGTCAATCGCGAAGGTGAAGAGGCGCTGCGCGATGCGTTAGGTGCAACTCGCTAACAACAAAAAAAGAGAGTGATTTGTCACTCGTGAGGAGTGGCAAATCACTCTCTTTTTTTATTGGTCCTCTATTTCCTGACTCTGATCTTCCGCGGTGGTGGCATCTGGCACCGGCCGTAACAGGTTGATATGCTCCCGCGATAACGGGTTCCCCTTCACTATAGGAGTTGTTACCTTCTGATCGCCAGCCTCAACTTCATGCACATCTACTGCGGCATGGTCAACTGGCTTAGCATTTACCCTCTTCCGCCTGTGCAAGAGAACGCCTGGCGGTCGAATAACCAGGGGTTTACGTTTACTATGTTCGAGCATCTGGTCTGCGGTCTTGCCCCTGGCTGAATTATAAAGGCTGACGATGACGACCCAGGCAGCTGCCACTATCGGTGTTGCTATTAAGGCGCCGAAAGGGCCGATCAACTGGACGCCGATAATCAAGCAAAGAATTGCGGCAATGGGGTGAAGACCAACCGCGTGCCCTACGATACGAGGGCCCAGGACATTACTTTCAAGCAACTGTACGATAACAAAGTATAGGATAATGAAGAAAGTGCGTGGAAACGGGTTGGGCAGCAGCAGCGATATAAGTACAGCAGGAATAGTGGCCAGCGTCGGACCAACCATTGGGATCGTTTCGAAGAGAAAAGCTAAAAAGGCGATAATGATCGCGTAACCACTTAATCCCAGGAAATAACATCCTACGCCAGCCAGGACGCCTATTATTGCCGCCAGGGTAAGCTGCCCACGGATATAATTGCCGACCACGCGATTGAGGGCATCTTCAAACACGTCAACTGTTTTCTGATGATTTTCTGGTACAATACTTTTCAGGTTATTACGGATATTTTTCCCATCAAGGGTAAAGTAGAAGCTCAAGACAAGTATTAACAGGATATCGATGAAAGCATTGGTCATAATAAAAGCGATATTCACCACGTTAGCCGCAGCGGCCTGTGCAAAGCCTACTAATTGTCCTCTGATCTGGCTGATCGCATCATCAATGTTCGCCTGCGGAATCCCTCTCTTCACCAGAAAGTCATCCAGATAATTGAACTGATCCGGCAACGCGCCAAAAAATCTGGTGACGATATCCCGGAAGCTAAACACCTGTTGAATAAAAGAGTAGGCAAGCGCAGAGAAAAGAAGAAAGAGTCCTGCCAGAACAATGATATACATCAAGATTGTTGCGATAACGCGAGGTATTTTATTTCTTTCCAGTAAGTCTACTCCTGGCGTGATCAAGAACGCCACCGCCATGGAGAGCAAAAGCAAGAGGATAGCACGAAAAAACAGTCCCAGTAAAAGACTCCAGGCAAACCACCCTATAATTCCAATACAGACAATACAGAGGAGAATGTCGCGCCTTCGCTGCCATTTCGCCTGATCCATACCATTTGTTCCTTTGTTTCATATACCTGAATTAGGACTATATTGCTATTGTGACAGGTTTCTGTAAAAAGTACAAGATACTTTATACTATCAATTCTACCTAATTTTTCCGGCGTCGTCCTGATTGTGACTTTCACCTGCAACTTTTTTTGCCCTTGCAGCGTTTTTTAATCAGAGGATATTCGGGGGAGTATCCTTAAAACTCGTCACCTCCCCCAAAAAATATAGCGATAGTAGCTCAGTGTAACTGAAGTTATTATTGTGAATTACAATCGTCTTGTAAAATACAAGGATATATCCCATTTGTCCTTTATATACGAATGGAACTTGAAAGAGGACTCACCCATGGATGTTCCTACCACACTGACAATAACCCAGGCAATTTTGGATTGGACACTACTAGGGTTTCTATTGGCATGGATGGTCACTTTCGCTGTGTTAGCTCTACGGGCAACTCCGATGAATACAATGAAATCAGAAGAGTTACCTACCCCAGCTCGCTCTTTTCCTATCGCAGCTGCGCCAACGTCGCTGCATGTGATTGCCGCGCAAAGCACACAGCCTATACCGGTACAGGTTGGACAAGTGAGACATGACACCTCTGGCGAAATGGACCCGGTTCAAATAGTTTGAGTTATGAAATCAGAAAGAGGGCCACAAGAGACTTACGCCTTCTTGTGGCCCTCTTTCTTGTTGAGTTTTAAAGTTGTACATTTTCACCGGGACGTACCGGGCGGAACTGTCCACTATCATTGATAAAGACGAAATGGCTGTCCTGGACGTTCACAACCATATCCAGTTTCCCATCTCCATTGACGTCCTTAAAAGTCAGCGTAACCACTGCCAATTCCTGTCCAGGGCCAACCAGCGTCGGTCCTGTATAAATCTTCGCTCTTGAGGAATCCCCGCCAGGTAATTCAATGATCTCTATATGGCGCTGTAAGTTTATCGCTATAAAATGGCTTGGATTAGTTGCTGAGTCGTTATGACCTACAACCATATCTACCTGGAAGGTGCGTGGTCGACCATAATGCCAATCATCTTGCGTCACCTGCCACCAGTTTGCTACCATTGTCAACAACACCCATCCAACCAGCATCGTAAACATTGCCATGCCCAGGATCACAGTCCAATGAAAACGAGGCCTGAAGATTGTTCCAATTAATTGATCTGTGTTCCGGATGGCAATTTCATCCGTCCCCGTCTCCGCTTCACGCTGCCGCGAGCCGTGTACTACAGATATACCCGTCTGTGTTGCGCTGCGACGAGGAGGAATGGTCGACTTGTTACTTGCTCGATAGTTTCGCTGGCTCCCCAACCCCTGTACATCAGCCGGTGCACGACCAACTTCCGCTCTTACATCGGCCAGCCGTTGATAATGAAGAGCGCTACTAGGAATACGGACAGGTTCGGCATCATCAAAATCATCTTCATCATACGCTGGTGCAGTATTTACTCGTGCTCTCTGTGCCACTTCATTACCGTCCTCTCGTCTTTTACGGTATCGCAAGGTCTTAGATACTTTGTTCTAATTACTAGCTACGACGAGTATACACTCATACACGGCAATATGCAAGCTTTTTTGGAACAGATTTACTATATCTCTCATGTCAATTTCAGAGTTGTACTCATGCGTCTTTTTTTAAGGAAAATTGACATTCTGCATATATTCTTTTAGAATGCGCCACATACATACAAATTCATCAATGGAACAAAGTGTGCTGGGGAGGTCCTTTATGGAAACAGGGCTTACGTGGCAGAGCTATCTACCTGAAAAGCTGTTAGTTGAGCGATTTCATATTTCCACGGGATTTCATCCTGGTCAGCGCGATATCATAGAGCAACTTGTTCATGGTAAGCGTATTCTCGCAATTCAACGGACAGCCTGGGGCAAGTCCCTCTGTTACCAGATAGCAAGCCTCTATTATCCACACCTCACTATCGTCTTCTCTCCCCTCAAAGCGCTTATGAGAGATCAATGCCAGCGATGTAACACTATGTATTCCATACCTTCCGCAATCGTCAGTTCAGACTTTAGCGAAGAAGAGAACCAGGCGACAATGGAACAGGTAGTTGCAGGTAACTTCAAATTGCTTTTTATTGCCCCTGAACGCTTGGATAATGCAGGTTGGCAGAAATATGTTATACGTATGCGTATCAGCATGATCGTAATTGACGAGGCCCATTGTATTTCAACGTGGGGCCATGATTTTCGCCCTCACTACCGACGTATTGTTCGACTATTGAGTGCTCTTCCTAAAAATGTTCCGATCCTCGCTTTGACCGCAACTGCCAATAAACGCGTGGAGCAAGATGTTCTCCAACAGATAGGCGAGGTTACGCAGGTCGTACGCGGTACGATGCAACGGCCCAATCTGCACTTGAATGTTGAAACGTTAATAGGTGACCAGGAGAAGCTAAGCTATCTGGCTGAGATATTGCCCTACTACCCTGGAACAGGGATAATCTATACTGCTACAAAAAGCAGTGCCGAAATGCTAGCAACGTTTTTAATTCAGCGGGGAATCAATGCTGATTACTATCATGCAGGTCGAGAAGATACTGTGCGGCAGGATATTGAACAGAAATTGATGAGCAACCAATACAAAGTAGTATGCTCGACCAACGCCCTCGGCATGGGTATCGACAAACCAGATGTTCGTTTCGTTATTCATTATCATATCCCTGTATCTCCTATCCACTATTACCAGGAGATGGGCCGGGCCGGACGGGATCGGAAAGTCTCCTGGTGCATTCTCCTCTACGATCCCACCGATGTAACTATTCAAGAATACTTTATTCGTAACGAAAGGCCAGAAGGAAAGTATTATGATGTGGTCCTGTCGTTACTACGCATGAATGCCCAAGGTTTGCGTGAAAGTAACCTGATGCTAACAACTGGCCTATCACAAAAGGCGACACGCACTATTCTGGCCGATTTAGAAGAACAGCGCTTCATCGAACACAACCCGAAAAGTCGCACGTATACTGCTATAAGCCGTTTGGGACAGATAGACTTTTCCGCCTACGATGAAGTGCGACTGCAAAAATTGCAAGAACTGAGCAACATACAAAATTATGTTCAGTGCGACACATGCTATATGGAATATCTCACCACCTATCTTGGAGATGAACCTGGAAGTCATTGCAGACAATGTGGAAGATGTCGGAAAACAAACTTTCCACCTGTGACACCCTCGCGAAGAATACAAGGAACAGTGGCATATTTTCTGGAAGAAGGTTTCCTGCCACGTATCGAAAAGCGTCCAGAGCATGAAGCTGGTTGGTCGCTTTCATTTCATGGTAATAGTCGCACTGGCCGCTTGGTGCGCGCAAGCAAATATGAAAATGCCGGACCATTTGCCCCAAA
>VBHS01000424.1 GCA_005881295.1 Chloroflexota bacterium | reverse complement strand
GTCAGAGAAGATGATGAAAATGGGATAGAATACCCATGAGGCCAACGTGTAGAGGTCGGCTCACAGTGGTGTGCTTCAACCCGTCTACGAAGCTGACCCGGGTGCGTCCAGCAGAGCTGATTGTCGCCAGATCGAAAGAACTGAGCACGCGTAGGAAATTTGTGTCTTACTTCGCACCTCTCGTTGGTCGAGGCTCAGACGAAGAACGCCTATTGAGAGAGGTAGGAACTGGCATGCAAGTAGTCCATGAGCGCTGTTGCGGTTTAGACGTGCATAAAAAGACGGTAGTCACCTGTATTTTGATCACCCTGGCCAATGGAGAAGTTCAGCGCCATATCCGGACCTTCTCTACTATGACGGCTGGTTTGTTGGCGCTTTCCGATTGGTTGGAGAGCCTGGCCGTCACGGTGATCGCCATGGAATCGACCGGAATTTATTGGAGGCCGGTGTTTAACTTGTTGGAAGAGGGCCGCAGCGTGATCCTGGTCAATGCTCAGCATATGAAAGCCATTCCCGGTCGCAAGACCGATATTAAAGATAGCGAATGGCTCGCCGATTTGTTGCGCCATGGGCTCCTCAAAGCCAGTTTCATTCCACCAGCCCCTATTCGTGAACTGCGCGATCTCACCAGATACCGCAAGAGTTTGGTCCAGGAGCGTGCGCGAGAGGTCAATCGAGTGCACAAAGTGTTGGAAACAGCCAATGTGAAGCTGTCCTCGGTAGCAACCGATGTGTTGGGCAAAAGTGGGCGGGATATGCTCTCTGCGTTGATTGAAGGGACCACTGATGCCCAAATCCTCGCCGACCTGGCGCGTGGGAAATTGCGGAAGCAGCTTCCTCAATTACAGCAGGCTTTAGATGGTCGTGTTCAGGCCCATCATCGACTCTTACTCAAACATATTCTGGCTCATATCATCTTTCTGGAAGAGACCCTGGAGCAGCTGCAACAGGAGATCGAGCAACACCTCGGCCCTTTGGAGGAGGCCATGACCTTGCTCATGAGTATTCCCGGCATTGCCGCCCTTGCTGCGGCGGCTATTCTGGCGGAAGTTGGCGATGATATGACGCGGTTTCCTTCCGCCAAGCATCTCGCGTCCTGGGCCGGGGTGTGCCCAGGCAACAAGCAAAGTGGGGGTAAACGGCTCAGCGGCAAGACGACCCAAGGCAATGCGACATTACGGGCCATGCTGGCAGAAGTGGTCTGGGTGATCTCGCACATGAAAGATAACTATCTTTCCGCCCAGTACCACCGCTTGGCGCGTCGTCTGGGGAAGAAGAAGGCGGTCGTGGCGGTTTCCCACAGCCTTCTGGTGATCATCTATCACGTGCTCTCTACCAAGCAACCTTACAGTGATCTGGGAGCAGACTATTTCGAGCAACGAGATAGCACGCGGCTGACGCAACGTTCTGTCCGGCAACTTGAGGCTCTCGGCTACACGGTGACGCTCGTGCCCAAGGAGGTTGCTTAGCGAGTCGGGTGAGGATTCTGATTTTCATAGGAAGTGAGCAGGTTTGGCCCTCCAACATGAGCAATTGACCCGAATGGTGAGCAGTACAACCATTAACCGCTGGGCGAGTCGCTTCTGAAGCGGTTTTCTCCCATCAATGGTTGTAAATTGACGGGAACAGCAGAAGAGCCATGTT
>VBHS01000423.1 GCA_005881295.1 Chloroflexota bacterium | reverse complement strand
AAAGTACCATATATTGAATCTTACGCAACCTTGCTGATCAAGGAATGCCAGGTCATGCTCGGATTTTTTCTCGAGAGCGAAGCAGGAGGAGGCAAGAGAAAAGAGCTCTCCTCTCACCTCTCCTGTTCAATAGAGAGGCGGAAGCTTATTGAGCTGTTTCTACCGCTTGAGCGGGAGCTGACTGCGTCGTCGCTTCCACGTCGATCTCGATCGTGACGATTTCACCCAGGACTACCTGACCAGCCGCTTTGGCAAGAGCACCAAAGCTGAAGCCAAAGTCTTTGCGCTTGATCTTCGTTGTTGCCGTCAGGCCGGCGCGTGGCCCCGCCTCCGCTATATGACTCTGGCCACCGTATTCCACGTCAAAGGTGACCGATTTCGTGACTCCATGCATGGTGAAATCCCCTGTCACCCGGTACTCCTGGCCGGAAACCGCCTCAACCTTCGTGCTCTTGAAGGTGATGGTCGGATAGGTGTCCACCTCAAAGAAATCGGCTGCGCGTAAATGGGCATCCCGCTGTTCATTCTGGGTATCAACGGTTGCGACATCAACTTCGGCTTCGACCCAGGAGTTGGCTGGTTGGCTCTCATCGATGTGGATCTGACCACGCATCCTATTAAACCGCCCACGTACCGTACTCACCATCAGGTATCGGACCGCGAACGAAACGTGTGAATGAATAGCATCAATTTCCCAGGACATTGAAAGACTCCTTCGTTATCATCTCTTAGTTTCTCGGCAACCGTTGCTTTGTCGGCAGCCGTTAGTTATAATGGTACAGGGTAATTCCCGCACAAGCAATACGCAAAACCTGGCTTTTGTTGACTAAGCCACACTGGCAAGAAAGTGTTGGAAACATGCAGCGACGAGGTGATCAGCTTTCGCAAAAGGAAAGGTGATCACCTCGTCGAGGAGAGGATTCAATGGGACCATCCACCAAGAAGGTTGACCCGCGCGTCAAGCGGACTCGTCACCTCTTACAGCAAGCTTTCTGGGAGCTGATGCACGAGAAGGGGTTTTCGGCCATCAGCATACAAGACATCGCGGAGCGGGCGACCCTCAATCGAGCGACCTTCTATCTCCACTTTGACGACAAATATCAACTGCTTGACAGCATCGTTCAAGAACAGTTTCAACAGATGGTCACGAAGGACCTGCCTCTGGCCCCCAAGTGGGAAGAAAGAACCTTACGCATCCTGATCGGGGCAGTCCTGGAGTTCTTTCAAGAGTTCCAAACGTGTCCTCCATCAGCGTCGCTGAACCCCTTGGTTGAGCAGGCAGTGCAACGGGAACTGTATCATCTCTTCGTCACCTGGCTCAACCAAGCACCAACGTCGGAGCCAGCACGATCCGTTTCCAAAGAACTCCTTGCTGTAACCACGAGTTGGGCCATCTTTGGAGCCGCCGGCCAATGGAGTCGTGAAACGCAAGCCATGTCGGCGGAACACATGACCGATGCTCTTCTGGCAGTGGTCACTGAGGGAGTGGCGTCTTTCACTCCTGGTTTTGTGCAGGAGTGAGAAAGGATGTTCTCAAACCTCTGAGAGAGGGAAGAGGAAAAGATTCCCAACGGACCGTTCATACTCGACCCCCAGATAAAAGAAGCTTTGTGATTTTGGGGTCAACCAACACACCACGAAGCTCCTAAGTTCGTGCTAATGGGGAGAAGTCTGATGCGTGATCTTTTGCCCACTGCGCGAGTGTGCGTGCCTTGTGGCCGGTAAGCTGCTCGACTGTAGGGAGCACAACCTCGGGAACGGTGAGAGTCTCGGACCAGTAGTCCAGAAGGAGCTTGATGACGGGTAGGGGCATGGACTTTTCCATCTCCTTCTGGAAGACATCAGCAGGAATCTCTTGAAAACGAAGCTTCTTGCCAATTGCCGCTCCAATCATGTTAAGCTGCTCGATACGCGTCAGCGCCTCGGGTCCCGTGAGAGGATACGCCTTTCCCTTATGCCCATCTTGAGTGAGCGCAATCACTGCGACGGCAGCAATATCCGCTTCATGGATGAGTACCTGGACTGAGTTGGCATAGGGGCCCCATAGTTGGGATTTACAGATACGCAAGAGAGGAAAGGCATGAGCAGCACAGATCAGAGAGTGCAGGTGGATCACCTGCGCATCTGGATACGCCAGATGAGTCAAGAGATTTGGCGTCACGTCTCTCCCCGTCACAAGCTGTTGTACTCTCGTACCAGGCTGTTGCCGAAACATCCCAGGAAATGGCTATGGCTTGAGGTCCAGCACCGCTTTGCCATGCTCCAAATCGACAGGCACCGAGTTCTGATGGTGCACGATCA
>VBHS01000422.1 GCA_005881295.1 Chloroflexota bacterium | reverse complement strand
AATAAAGTTGCTTTCGTCATACTGTGTTAGCTGATTGGCTTCAAAGACGAGCTTGTAGGGCCCTATACGGATTTCATCGCCCAGCTTGAGGAGGTGGCTGGTGGTCAGTTCGGAATTCACATAGACATGGTTGGTGCTATTCATGTCGAGTATGCGATACGTGCCCCCTTCACGCACAAGACGCGCGTGATGCGCGGAAACCTGCGGGTGATTGAGCACCACGGTGTTCCCCGCTGCACGCCCGATGGTGAGTTCGGGAGCACCTAGCTTTATTGGCTGTACCGGAGCGAGCATCTCCTGTTGTGTGCCTGTGCCATCATTGTAAGCAAGCGTGATCAGCGTGCCGTTTTCATCGCCGATACGGAAAATATCACCTCGAACGAGCGCATGGCGGAATGGCTCATCTCCCCGTATTTTTCTACCCTGGTACAAAAGCCCATTGAGCGTCCGTGGTTTATCCGGGTGGGGATGGATAAGCACGAATTGATTGCCTTCCCGTGATATCTGAATATGGTGGTTAGATACGATACCTCCATCCCTGATGACAATATCATTGCTGGTATCGCGCCCAATGGTGATGACATTTTTCGTTAGTGGATAGCTTTGCTTACTGCCAAAGATGTTGCTACTCACTTCAATCGAAGGTACGCCGGTCGTTCCAGGCTCGGCGATCTGGGTTTCATCAGGCCGTCCAGCCAGGCCGGCTGTGTGATAGGCAGGATATTGTTGCGATGGAGCGGGCTGGTACTGTTGTGCAGGCGGAGCCACAGGATATTGTTGCTGTGGTGGCGTGACAGCATACTGCTGCGCTGACTGAGCCATAGGGTACTGTGGCGGCGGAATCGGTGTCGGTTGAGCCGCATAGTGCTGTGCTGGCGGATTCATAGGGTACTTTGGTGGTGTGGCAGGATATTGCTGCTGGGGCTGAACGACATGCTGTGGTGAGGAAGCCTGCTGCTGATATAATGGCACTATGGGTGGCGTTGGAGTAGCAGCCTGGGCTTGTGCGCGTACCTGGAACAGGAAGGTGGTATCTTCCCCTAGCCCAATAGTGTTTCCGTCGGCAATAGTTGCCTGCTGCACTGGTACACGATTCACGGTCATCATATTCTGGGGAGAAAGCTTCTCGATACTCCAGGAGCCATTTTGCCAGATAATGCGGGCATGCGACCTGGATACTCTCTGATCGCCTTTTACCACGATGTCATTGGTGGACTCCCGACCAATAGTCGTGATTGGTTTCGTTATCTGGTATGTTTTACCTGCGAGCGGACCTGTGAGAAATTTGATAGCTCCTGATTCTGGTGGTTGAAAAGCTGCGTTCACACTCTACCTCCTGTTGGCTAGCCCTTTTGTAGTACAACCCGGGTTGTAAAAGCTGGCCTCTCGCATACAATTATATTATAGAGCTTAACAACTAGCAATATGTCTCAGTTTAAGATAGCAACCGGTTCTCCATCCTTTGGGAGAAAGGGAGATTGAATGAGTAAAGGATGGAGAGCCGTATTGGACGGGTTATACCGTCATGACCCGCTCATTTTGTGCGAGGGCCAGCCCGAGATGTGGCCGCGTCGTGACATACATCCCCTCTATGGCTGTTTCCGCGGACATCGATGAGCGCAAGAATACCTTGTGATAGACCTGGTACATGGCCCTGGCTCGCTCGGCTTCTTCCGTCGGTAGTTGTCCCGCCATGTCTTCTATCGGCAGTTCTCTGGGTAAATCCACGACATCGTTCTGATCTTCTATGCCCGACACGACGAACAAAAATGCTTTGTTCAGCGCTTCGGCGTCGCTGTAGTCGTTGTGTGTAAGCTGCTGCGCCTGCCAGAAGTAGTTTGCCTTACCTCTGTACTGCTGGTACAGGCCGGATACAATCACCATCAGGCGCAGATAGGCGTGACGATAACTATGCTCGTAGAAATGGAGCGCCTGTGCTTCTGTAACTTCTCCACGATACATACTGGCGATACTCGCTGCCGCCAACATTGAACCGTGCGTGGCCAGGTGTACACCCGTTGAAAGAAGTGGATCGATAAAACAAGCGGCATCCCCAACCAGGAAGTAGCCTGGTCCCGATATTTTATCGGACATGTACGAGTAATCTTGCTCAACCTTCATCTGCCCCGATACGAATGTAGCATTCTTGAGGAGATCGAGGATGAGCGGGCACTCGTCCATCGCCTCATAGTAAATCTGCTCGAGGGATTTACCCTGCTGCCTTTTCTCTTTGAAAGTTGTCTTATGTAGTACCAGGCCGACACTCATAGTGTCATTATGCAGAGGGATACCCCAGAACCAACCGTCAGGCACAGATCCAACCGCGATTGCCCCATCAGGGGCAAAGGACATTCTGCCGGCACCCTGCCAGTATCCCCAGATGGCGACGTTTTGAAATGCGTCGTGATAGTGTCGATTCTTGAGATAGCGCATCCCCATGATACCCGCGCGCCCCGATGCATCCACAAGTGTGTCAAAGGAGATTTCACCGGTATTGAAAGCCGTATGCCTCGACCTTCTCCCTCGCCCCAATAAGGTCAAGTATTTCTAGGCAGGATGGGAGGAGTGACTCACCAATATGATAACGCGGGAAGACTTCTTTCTCGATGAGTGTAACATCGAAACCTTCGCGGGCTAGCAGCGTGGCAGTGGTAGAACCGGCAGGTCCACCGCCGACTACAAGAACTTGGGTGGTTGAATTCATGTTTTCTCCTTTCAATCCGGGTGGGCTTTATAACCCCTTTCGTCCCTGATTTAACTAAAGAATACCATATTTATGGTTCTGTTTCCGTTCATTCAGTCACAATAAAGGGGTGATTTTGTTCACATGTGTGCAGATTCTTAAACGAGAAACTGCTCGATCAGCGGAGTAACAACTTCAGCTCGTGAATACAGGAAGAAACGTTCTCCACCCTGGACAAGATGGTAACCGGCACAATTGGGCAACTGCTTGGACAGCCAGTGCGTTTCTGGTTCGGGCGAGAGGGCATCATCATAGCGATTGATCAATAGTATAGGCATTGTCAGCGCATCCAGGCGTTGCCTTATATCGAAGTAATGGATGACAGGGAGCACGGAGAATTTATAGACAAAGGGCCAGAGCTGTATTTTACGGAACTGTTCCTCGACGAGGTGACGTGGAAGGCTGCGCACAGTTTTCGTCGCCATGTCTCGTGATGCCATGATATAGTTCACGACTGTACGTCGCAGGAACCAGGCGGGAACAAACTGCTCAATGGGCAAGCGTAGAAATAGTTCGTGTAGCAGCCAGATAAAAGGATGAGGCGCGATCTCATAATCTGCCCCCTGAGCAATGATCACCAGCGAACGGCAGCGTTGCGGGTAGCGCACCGCAAATTCAAAGAGCACCATGGCTGCATCGCCATGCGCCACGAAATCAACAACCTCTAACCCTAGATAATCCAGCACCTGTCGTAGCTCCTCAGCTCGCTCTGTCAGACCAACGGGGTGCGAACGAGTCTCGTGACGCCGGTACGTGATCACGCGCCGTGATTGGCTGAATGCTCGTAGCTGGCGCGCGTAGACAAACTCAAGGTGCTCGAGGATGGGCACAAAGACCAGCGGGGTACCATTGCCGATGTCTATCAAAGGCACATCCGTTGCGCCAATGGCTTTCCTTTGCCAGAGCGCTTCGATGTACTGCACATCGGCATGGAACGTATCCTCGTCAATGTATTGTCTGGTAGTAGTAGTAATGGTGCTCACTTTTCCCTCCCAAGTCATTCGTTCCCGAACATTGAGATTCGGTTAAATCTCATGGCACAGTATATAATATGGGTATCCCTTTTGTAGGGCGTTTATGACCACTAATAGCCATTTTAGATATAGATACGAGGAACAAGCATGCAAATACATGAAGGTGAAAGCCAGCTAAGCTTACAGCGTACGTTGGTCAATCGATGGATTGAGGCCTTCAATGCTCACGATGTCTCTGCCATCGTCTCGTTGTACGCTGACAACGCGGAACTCTATGACTCAGGTATGAAACATCCTCGCCGGGGACGGACTGAAATAGAGCAATGGTTTACCATGCGTTTTCAGACCATGCCCTCGATTACATACACACCGGCAAGTCAACTCTTCACAGAGACTCAAGCCGCTGTTACCTGGACTGCTCGTGGTCGCAGTCCACGCCTGTTGGGCCAGGCATGGCTATCACGTCCATTTCAGGTCGCTGGCGTCAGCATCTTTACCTTGCAGGATGGCCGTATCCAGCAGCAACGCGGCTACTATGATCACCTCTCCACCCTCGAACAGATTCTGCCTCTACTTAAATGGATTCTCCCCCGGCGTCTGTGATACCCTGTTTCTCCTGGTTTCAAGGCTGAATCTTCTTACTCTTTCAGCAGGTTTGTCGCACTTGTCACAGAATTAGAAGAGGAGAGAGACCTTTCGGAACGAGTTGCCTCACTTTGTAGTATCTATCTCTCAAATCGAATTTCTCACAAAGCATCTTTTCTAAAGAAGAAATATATTTTTGTTCACACAAATAGTAGATGAGACAATAAAATTGCTTGACAAGGCAATAGAGGCGACGTATACTTGTGCGGTGAGCAATAGAAGAGTTCGTTGTATCAAGCGGGTATTCTTCTTTTGTGGTGTGGCTTAACAGGTAGTGAGCCTTTTTGGCAATGATGCATCAAGATTGAGAAGCTTGCAATGAAAACACTGCTCGCAGCAAAGACTTACTCCCTGACAGGAGATGTTACCATGGTTGAGGGTACGCTATTCCATGATCACTTAGTGGCGACCAAATTCTTTGTGCCCTCCTCATCCCATCCCCTCATCGCGCGCCCCCAACTGACCACCCTGCTCAATCACAGCCTGCGACGCAAACTCACCCTCGTCTCTGCTCCCGCTGGCTTCGGCAAGACCACCCTGCTCTCGTCCTGGGTGCAATCTTTCCCACAGATGAAACCGCAAGCTCCCCTGGTGGCCTGGGTTTCCCTGGACGAGGACGATAATGAGCCGGCGCTCTTCTGGACCTATGCGCTCACGGCGCTGGATGCCGTGCAGCCAGGTCTCTGTACTCAGCTGCTGACCTATTTGCAAACGCAGCAGGCGCCCAAACCGCCATTGCGCAACGTCTTGCAGGCGCTCATCAATAGCCTGGCCAGTAGAAGCGAACAGTTTCTGTTGGTCCTGGACGACTATCACGTGATCACCCAGCCGGAGGTGCACCATTCTCTCACTTATCTCGTGGAGCATCTTTCGCCCCAATTGCATATTATCCTGGCCACGCGCGCTGATCCCCCCTTGCCGCTCTCTCTGCTGCGAGCACGCGGGGAGGCGCTGGAAGTGCGAACCAACCAGTTGCGTTGCACGGATGAGGAGGTCATGGCCTTCTTCAAGAAGGTGATGAGCTTTCCACTCCCGGCAGACATCATCCAGGAGGTGACTGCTCGGACGGAAGGGTGGCTGGTTGGCTTGCAATTGCTCGGCCTCTCCTTGCAGAGGCACACCAATCCTGGCGATCTGTTGGATGAGGTGAATGGGAGTCAGCGCTACATCCTGGATTATTTGATGGAGGAGGTCTTGCGGCGGCTGCCGTTGTCGGTGCAAACCTTTTTGCTGCGTACCTCCATCCTAGAGCGACTCTCGGCTCCCCTCTGTGACGCTATGCTCGA
>VBHS01000421.1 GCA_005881295.1 Chloroflexota bacterium | reverse complement strand
TAGCTTCATCAGGATGCTCAAGCCTGAACAGATTCCACTTAGCAACAGGTTGCAGTTTAATGAATTCGAGAGTTTGCTGATTTGCCATTGTGCGCGGCTCCTTGTTCCAGCGAGGTCTTCTTTAGATTCACGGTACAAAGTATACGGCGTAGCTGGTGCAGCGTCAAGTATTTATAAGCTTGCTATGAAGCAAAAATATATTTTCTTTAAAAAAGATGGTATGTGAGCATTTTATGCCCTTCTAAAACGTGTCTTGAATTCGCAAAAGTGTCTATAGGGAAATAAAAAAAGAGACCGGTCGCTGTTCTGGGGGAAACACGACCGGCGGACCCAGATTAGGGGTGTGTGGGGGAAGTCCTGGGTACTGTACGCCTTCCACTGCGAACAACCTGGATGGCTCAATGGTGCTGGATACTTTTTCAATCCACGAGACATTGAGCCATCCAGCTCTTCACAGCTTCTTGCGTAATCTCTATCGAAGTAAACGTGTCTTTCTCGCTATTTTGGGCAGAATTGTGATCAATTTGTAGTTTTCAAATTGTGGCTATGAATGTGTATGGTTGTTATGATATGATAGACACGAAAGGTTTGAATGTTCGCAGTTTTACGATCTGGAAAGGAGCCTGTGGTATGGGATTTCATATGTTGGACTTGATACCTGTGCTTCTGATTGCACTGGCTATTATGGGTCCCAAGGCTCTACAATCCATGTCGCGCAGTTTGGGGAAGGGTATAGGTCAGGCCAAAGAAGTGAAAGACCAGATCCTCTCTGAGCTTCCTGTTGAAGAAATCAGCAAGGTGGCTCACCAGATCCCTACGAGTCCTCAACAAGCTATCCAAAAAATCCTCCCTCCATCAGAGAAAGAGCCAGAAACCAAAGAGAAATAGCTTTTATGCCAGCATTTGCTGGTACACTTTGTAGGTCTGGCGGGCGATTTGTTCCTGTGTGTAGTTTTCGAGCACG
This sequence comes from Chloroflexota bacterium, assembly GCA_005881295.1. GTDB lineage: Bacteria > Chloroflexota > Ktedonobacteria > Ktedonobacterales > Ktedonobacteraceae > UBA11361. Next base: position 7,693 of record VBHS01000421.1, on the reverse strand, counting down.
CGCTGGCGCCCTTTTGCTGCTAGCTGCGCGTAGAGCTCAGGGTCGTCAAGCAGTTGGCGGATGCAGGCGACCAGCTCCTGCACATTGCCTTCCTCGAAGACAAGACCAGCGTCGCCGATGACGTGGGGGATCTCGCCAGAGCTGGAGCCAATGACTGGTGTCTCGCAGGCCATGGCTTCGGGGAGCACGCGGCCGAATTGCTCTATCCAGTTGGGACGAGTCACCGAGGGCAACACCAGGGCATCCAACTGCTGCATCTCTCTGGGAATCTCGTAAGTTGGCAGACCTCCCTTGAAGATGACGCGCTGCACAACACCAAGGCGTTGCGCCTGTTGCGCAAGGTGCTCTTTCATGGGGCCGTTGCCGATAAAGACCAGGCGGCAGTAATGCGGCAGCTCGGGCAGGGCTGCTACCAGCAGATCAAGCCCTTTGTTGTCTTTGAGGCGTCCAACGAAGCCAAGCGTAAAGGGGTCGCCGGGTGCGCGCGGTCGGCGTGGCTCGCTACGCTGGTAGATATCGGTGTCAAAACCGAACTGTGGGATGATGGAGATTGGCCCGGTATAGCCCTTGCGCCTCAAGACTTCTGCTGCGTCGCGATTGCCGGCAAGGGCTGCAGCTGCGTGACGATAGTTGTAGAGTTCCAGGTAGCGAAATGGCGGTGGGTAGTTGCGGTAGAGGTTTTGCCAGGTGAAGAAAAGCGCTTTTGCCTTCTGTTTGTTGGCGAGTCGCATGGCATGGAACGTGGCGAAATTATAGGGTTCTTCGTCGATATGAACGACCTCTGGACGCACATCGCCCATGATTTTGCCCAGGAGCGGGTAGTAGTGCAGGTGAAAGTTGCCGTTGAGTCGCATGGGGGTGACGATCATCTGGTAGCCGCCGGTGTAAAGGCGTTCAAGAACTAGCTTGCTGCCGTCGTCGCTTTGCCAGTAAGGAGGAGTGACGAGGGTCAATTCGACGCCGGGGCATTTGGCGAGCTCTTCGAGTTTGCGCTGGGAGGTGCCTGCGACGAGAGCTTTTGAGATCATAAGTACGCGCATATTATTTTTTACTCCTTGCCAATGCTTCCTGGTAAGCTGCGAGTGTCTCTGTTGCTGTCTTGCGCCAGCTGAATTGCGCAGCACGCTGTAATGAACGCGCGCGTAAGTCGATTGCCAATGAAGTATCGCTGAGGACGCTGCGCATGGCCTCGACGAGGGCCTGAGTATCTTCCGGGTCCACGCTGAGAGCGGCATCGCCTACAACTTCAGGGAGTGACGTGCGGTTCGAGCAGACGACGGGGGCGCCACAGCTCATCGCCTCCAGGGGGTCCAGCCCAAAGCCTTCGTAGAGGGAGGGAAAGACGAAGAGGCTGGTGCCGCTGTACGCCCGCCGAGGTAGAAGATATAGCGTTCGCCCACTCCATAGCGTGCGCGGGCCTGGGACAGCGCCGTCGGATCGGTGATGGGCCTGTACTGCTCGCCAGCCGCCTCGTAGGTGACGCAAATGCGTTCGGCGGGCAGGTGCAAGGCATCCATCATGTCCTGCCTGGCGTGCTGGGATACGGTAATGATCAACGTGGCGTTGCGGGCCGCCCAAGCAACGAGGCGCATGTAGGCTTTAACCCTGGCACCTGCCTGGTAGGCTGGCAGCCGCAGCGGAATCACATCGTGGATAGTAACGACGGTCGGCGTGCGCGGGAAAAGCGGTGGGGCGAAATATGGCACATGATAAAGGTCTGCGCCTGCCTTTCTTGCCGCTGCCGGGCCGGTATACTGTTCCCATACCAGTTTTTCAATGTTCTCTTTGCGGCCAGCAAGCGTTGGCACGGGATTGACCAGGTAGGGAAACGCTATATTTCCGCTGCCATCACGTTTCACGGGTCTCGGTCCCAGCAAGAGATATTCGTTTTGCTGGTCGATTTCTTTCAAGGCGCGGAGTAAATGGAGCAGGTACTGCTCGCTGCCGCTGCTTGGTGTCTGCAAGAAGAGGGAATTGAGCGCGATTTTCATGGGGTGCCTTCCTCGTCAGCAAAGTTTGTGACTCCATCATAGAGCTTCTGGTAGATGGAGAGCATTTTACGCGCGGAGGCTTGCCATGTAAATTGTTTTGCGCGCTCGTAGCCCTTCTGGCGTAGTTCTTCTTGCAGCGATTTATCCTGTAGAATGCGCATAATCGCCGCTGAAAGTTCCCCGGTATTGTGCGGGTCGATCAAAAGCGCGGCATCTCCCGCGACCTCAGGAAGAGAAGAGGTATTTGAGGTGATGACCGGGGCGCCGCAGGCCATGGCTTCTATGGGAGGTACGCCGAAACCCTCAACAAATGAGGGGAAGGCGAAAACATCGGCAAGGCTGTAGAGGGTGATCAGCTCCAGGTCGCTGATGCGCCCCAGGAAGCGGACTTTTTTCTCGAGTTTGAGTTCCTCCACGAGCTGTAGTGTCTCCTCGTAAAGCCAGCCTTTGCCGCCAGCGAGGGCAAGCATGGCTGGCCCTCCCTTCTTCTTCTGGGCCTGGTAGAATGCCTTGATCAGGCCAATGTGATTTTTACGTGGTTCAAGCGTGCCAACGCCGAGAACGAGGGGATGTCTCAAACCAAATTTGTGATGTGTCGCTCCCAGGAGGACAGGGTCGGTGATACGCTTAAAATGCCTGTTCACGCCGTTAGGGACTACCGTGAGTTTCCCACGGGGTGTCTGAAAGTGTTCTACCAGCGCGCGACTGACCTCCTGTGAAACGGTGCAGACGACATCTGCGGTGGCAATCGCTTCAGGCACGACCTTGTTGAGGTAGTCCACCATGGAAGGAACGGCGAACTCCGGGTGGTCCAGGAAGGCGAGGTCATGGACCGTCACGACCTTGCGCAGTTTCTTGCCGGTGGGGGGTAGGGCGAAGTCTGGTCCATGATAAATATCGACCTGCCCTGCGAAATAGTTGGCATAGAGCGGCAGCCGCCAGCGATACCAGATGATGTTCAAAGAACGATCGGGAATAAAGATACTGCGGCCGTGTACGTTCTCTGCTGTAGGAAACGGACGCTCCCGTGTGGGGCGTCCGCTCGTGAGCAACGTGTACTGGTTGACCGCATCTTGTTCCAGCATGGCATCCACCAGTCTGCGCACGTAGTTGCCGATGCCCGCGCGCTGCCTGATGGCCGCTGTATAATCAATCGCAATACGCATGAAAGACCTTGCAAATCCTATCCGGGAGGCCAGCTAAATTTGCGCCCACCGAGCAGGTGAAAGTGCAAATGAAAGACAGCCTGGCCAGCATCTGGCCCGACGTTGGTGACGAAGCGGTAGCCGCGCTCGCCCAATCCCAGTTTCTTCGCCAGTCTATCGGCGGTGATAAACAGGAGTGCCAGCATGGGACCGTCCTCTAGCGTCAGGTCAGACATGGAGGCGATATGTCGCCGTGGGATGAGGAGGATATGGTGTGGGGCCTGTGGATTGATGTCTTCAAAGGCGACCACGTCTTCATCCTGGTAGATTATTTTAGCGGGTACTTGACCCTCTGCTATTTTGCAAAACAGGCAGTTTTCCATAGGCATTTCTCTTTATGCTTCGCCCTCACTCCTGGTTTCAGAGGGGGCGGTGGCAACGGGTTTGGCTGTTTCACCCTCTTTTTCTCCGGTGCCACACTTGCTGCAGGAGTTTCCTGCTTAGGCGCTTCGCCTGCCGCGCTACTTTCTTGCTCCGGTGCCACACTTGCTGCAGGAGTTTCTTGCTTAGGCGCTTCGCCTGAAGTGGTGGTCTCTTTGTCCTGTGTTTCGCTTGCCTGGGCAGTCTCCTTGTCCTGCGTTTCGGGCTCAGTCTTCTCTTTCTTCTTAGGTCTCAGTTCCAGGCCGTGTAGGGCAGGATCGTTGTACTGGGGCAGATTCATTTCCAGGCGGATGGTTTTGATGGCCTGGTAAACATCGCCAGGTTTGAGCGAGAGAGCTTCGGCAAACTGCTTATGGATACCAACAGGTGGTAGGGGCAGATGGGGTATATAGGCTTCTTTGATTTTAGCCAGTTCTTCCTCGTTCCCTTTGAAGGTCTGGAGGTCCCACCAGCTTGGAATGTCCTGCTTTTCGCGGAAGTCCTTGATGATTTTTTTCACAGCTGTCTTGGGAATACCCAATTCCTTGGATATCTGTGTGCGAATGCCGTCGAACTCGGTCGGTACGGCCAGCTCCTGGTAGCGCGCCTCGACCTGGGCAATCTGCTCTTCCGTCGGCTTGAAAGGCGCTGGAGGTGGAATCTTCTCCCGCTTGGGCTTCGGCGGCGTCACAGGTTTGGGCTTCGGTGTTTTTTGCTTTTGACCGGCAGGCTTGTCGTCACGGCGTTTATCCGGGCGCTGTTCACCGGGACCAGATGGCCGGGGACCCCTCGGTCCGCCGGGGCCTGGCATTGGTTGGCGCGGCCGTTGGGTGTCAGTGTCAGGAATGCCCATACCACCTCCTACGCGGTAGGGAGCAGGGCCGCGATAATTGCCCTCGCGATAACCGCCGGGGCTACGGTAATTGCCTTCGCGATAGCCTCCGGGTCCACCAGGGCCGCGCTCGTCGCGGTCGCGGTAGCCGCCTTACCGGCTGATGGAGGCGCTGCCTTGGCCGCCATTTTTTCTTTTCTTGCTTTTTGCAGGCAATCGGGGCAAGTCACTTCTTTAGCATTTGCCGACTGAAACCACTTGCCGCACGTATTGCAACGTATCTTTGTTTTGCTCATGCGTAATTTCCCCTGTACCACTAAGAATGACATTATTTTGTGTCGGAATGCACCTCATAGTATAGGGTGTATATGTATCTTTGTCTACCCCTTGTTTTCTGAAGAGCCCAGGCGCCAAAAAACGATTGACGCTTCCCCTAAACCTGCTATACTTAAGCGGGCGCTCCGATTGGATGGAGTTGGCCCCTGAGATCAAGAATTGTAAGGATACTCCAATGCGAATTGCACTTGACTATACGGCAGGCATCAGGCAGGGAGCAGGAGTTGGGCAGTATGTACGAAGCCTGGTGGACGCGATGCTTGCACAGGATGCTAACAACAAGTACACATTGATTACAAGCGGACGCCCCACAAAGGGGCGTTCATTTCCTACTGCTGACAATGTTCGCGGTCGCAGTGTATTTATTCCTGATCGCTACCTTAATATTCTCTGGTACCGCTGGCGGGTACCGCTCTATGCAAATTATTTCACGGGTCCAGCAGACATCTATCATGGCCTGGACTTTGGCCTCCCGCCACTTAGAGGCAAAATGCACAAGATCGTTACCGTCTATGACCTGGCTTTTCTGGCACATCCAGAGACTGCAGTTCCTTCATTGGCCGCCTACCTGAAGAAAGTAGTACCAGAAGCGGTAGCCGCAGCTGATGCTGTTGCCGCTATATCTCATGCAACGAAGCAGACCCTCATCGAACACTATAAGGTGCCACAGGAAAAGGTTACGGTCATTCCCTGCGGCGTTGCACCACACTTTCGGCGCATAACCGACCCGGCGCTATTAGAGGCAGCGCGTCGCAAGTTTGAATTGGAACGTCCTTTAGTCCTCAGCGTTGGTACGCTGGAGCCGCGTAAAAACCATCTCGGCCTCATCAAGGCTTTCTACGAGGTGCAGAAAAGCAAAGAAAGCTCGGCTATGCTTGCGCTTGCAGGTGGGCAGGGCTGGCTCTATGAAGAGACGCAGCGCATGGTGACGGAACTCAAACTGGAGAACAAGGTACGTTTTTTGGGCCGTGTTAGCGAGCTTGAACTGATCACATTGTACAGCCTGGCTGATGTATTCGCCTTTCCATCGTTTTTTGAAGGCTTCGGTATACCGCCATTAGAAGCGATGGCCTGTGGCGCTCCTGTCATCACCTCAAATACGTCCTCCCTGCCGGAGGTCGCGGGTGATGCGGCAATTCTCGTTGACCCACATGACACGCATGCAATAGCGGATGCAATTACCCGCGTACTAGAGGATGAGCAATTACGGGAGGAGCTACGTCAGAAAGGATACTTGCAGGCACAATGTTATACGTGGTCCAGGTCTGCAGGCAAGATGCTTTCTGTTTATCAGAAGCTGTATAGAGGTGTCACAAACTTTGCTGAGGAAGCCGAAATGAACTCCGCTCCTTCTACACCATATTAAAATTAAGGTATTTTGGAAAGGTAGTTTGAGATATATGCCCAATGCATTGATTACCGGGATAACAGGACAGGATGGCAGTTACCTCGCAGAATTCTTGTTGGAGAAGGGCTACCAGGTCTACGGCATGGTGCGCCGCACCAGCACGTTTAACAACGAACGCATCCGTCATCTCCTCGATCGCATCGAGTTGATCGATGCCGATCTCCTTGACCAACTCTCACTGATTCAGGCACTACGTCAATCGCAGGCGGATGAAGTTTACAACCTTGCAGCTATGTCGTTTGTGGCGACATCATTTCAGCAGCCTGTGGCTACAGGTGAATACACAGCGCTGAGCGTTGTCCGAATGCTGGAGGCCGTACGCCTGGCAGATTGGCCAATTCGCTTCTACCAGGCTAGCACTTCGGAGATGTTTGGCAAGGCCCAAACAGTCCCACAAAATGAGCGTACACCCTTCTACCCGCGTAGCCCTTATGGAGTGGCCAAACTCTACGGGCATTGGATCACGGTGAACTTTCGCGAGAGCCACAATATGTTCACCTGCTCAGGAATCCTGTTCAACCACGAATCGGCTCGTAGGGGTCACGAATTCGTGACGCGCAAAATAAGCCGAGGTGTAGCGAGCATCAAGCTAGGCTTGCAGGATAAGCTGGTACTGGGCAACCTCGACGCGCAACGCGATTGGGGCTTTGCGGGAGACTACGTTGAGGCGATGTGGCAAATGCTTCAACAAGATAAGCCGGATGACTATGTGATTGCCACTGGCACGACTCACAGCGTCCGTGACTTCGTCGTTACGGCCTTCGCGCACGTGGGCATCCACGACTGGCAACGCTATGTGGAGATCGACCCACAACTCTACCGGCCTGCCGAAGTTGACCAGTTGATCGGAGACGCATCCAAGGCGCGCCAGCGGTTTGGTTGGCGTCCTCGCGTAACGTTTGAGGAACTGGTGAGCATGATGGTTGATAACGACTTACAGCAGGTTTCGAGCCTGCCACCACGCCCAGGTAGACCCTTCTAGATGCGAATCGCTCTTTTGAAATACTCATTATGCACGAAAGGCCTCTCAAGCATGATTCCACATCCAGCCGATGAAAGGTAGCTGAAGGACAATGTCGATTCCGTCGCGCATACTTATTACAGGATGTACAGGTTTTGTGGGCGGCTATCTGGTGGAACAATGTCGTATCCGCTATCCACAAGCAGAGTTGTTTGGGCTAACGGGTCACCCAACACTTCATACTACCTCGCCGGCTATGAGTGACGTCAGGCTCTCGGTGGCAGATGTTACGCAACCAGAGGCTGTGCGCCAGGTAGTGGCAGAGGCACAGCCGGACCTGGCCATCCATCTGGCTGCGCAGTCTTCGGTATCAGCGTCATGGAAGGACCCATCTGGCACACTCCGGGTCAATGCCGGGGGGACGATACATCTACTCGAAGCCTTGCGATCCGAGCAACTAACTCCTCGCGTCGTGCTTGTTGGTTCCGGCGAGCAATACGGCATGGTACGCCCCGAAGACAACCCTATACGCGAGGAGTGCCCGTTTCGACCTGCGAACCCGTATGCAGCCTCAAAAGCGGCCCAGGACCTCTACGGCTA
>VBHS01000275.1 GCA_005881295.1 Chloroflexota bacterium | reverse complement strand
CCACCCCCTTCTCCTATTATTCTTGGGCGTACCGGCCATTTACCGGTTGCTACTGGTGCATTACCCTCCACGACCGGTTTACAGCCCATTCCCATGCCGACAGGCTTGAACCAATTATCTCCTGCGCTCAATGACCCCAACACTACCGGGTCGCTCATGCTGCCAGGCAGTGAGCAGGGGAGCGCCAGTACAATGAAACTGTCCGGACCTGTCAAAGTTGTTCAGGTGCCCGTTGCAGGCCAACCTGGCCGCTACGTGACCGGCTTGTTACCTGTCATTCCTCAAACGCAAGAGCAGGATGATACTCGTGAGGAAGAGAATAGCAAGCGGAAAAACCCTCTGTTGTCCATTATGCTCGTGGTACTGGTGGTAATGGTAATATCTGGGGCTGTCGTCACATCCTTCTGGTATTTACGCACGCACCAGAATCAATCGGCGGTGCATCTCAGCCCTACGACCGCTTCTACCCCGAATGCGCAGGCCACGGTGACGATGCAAGCGCAGGCCACGGCTGATGCAAATAAGATACTTTCGGATCCTTTAAGCCAGAATATCCATAACTTTCCAGTGGGCAAAAATGAGTTCTTCACCGGCGGGGCCTACCATATTCTCAATACTCAGGGCAACGCCGTTGCTGTCGTCTTGCCGCAGCAATCTTTTACTATCCCCAATGCCTATGCATTATCGATGTGGGAGGTAAAAGGGAATGATACCTCCAATAATAACTCCTTTGGTATGATCATTCGCTTTAGCCAGCAAGCCAAGGGCGGAAAAACCTTTACCACGTTCTATAGTTTTGAAGCGCTCAATATCAAGGGTGGGGATTACAGGTTCTACAAGTACGATGATAGCCAGGGGAACCCCAATAAATATTGGACCCAACTGTGGTCGCAGCCCTTTGGTCGCGAGTATCACCAGGGACAGGGAAATGGAAAAATCAACACGTTTAGAATCTACCAGAATGGCTCAAACTTTACCTTCATCGTCAATGGGAAGCAGGTAAAGACCTTCCATGATGGCTCTCTCAAGAGCGGCAGCCTGGGAATGTTAGTGAATTTGAAGGGAACTGAAGTAGCCTTTTCGAACATGTTGATCACGCGTAACTGAGGAGTAGAGGTATTCCAGTGATAAATGCACAAACATTGATAGGCACGGTGTTAGGCACCGTGTCACTCCAGAAAGTTATCGGTCAAGGGGAGTCAGGTGTTGTATTCCTGGCGCAGCAATCGCCAACCGCTCCACAGGTAGCGGTAAGAATCCTATCACCGACAGCAACACAGACGCCCGGTCAAGGAGCAGCTTTCCTGGAAAGGTTCTGCAAAGAGATCAATGTTGTATCCTCTCTGCAACACCCGAACATTCTCCCGGTATTAGCCTACGGTAAATACGATGGCATGGCCTACATGGTAATGCCATATGTCAGCGGAGAGACGCTCCACAGCATGATAGAGCGGCAAGGACAACTGCCACTCTCGCTTGTCGCCAACTACCTTGACCAGCTATCAAACGCCCTGGATTATGCCCATAAACAAGGGATTCTCCACCTGAACCTCAAGCCCGGCAACGTTTTTTTGACGAACGGTGAGCGTTTGCTGCTGAGCGATTTCGGGTTGACAAAGATGGACATTGAACGGCAGGCCTCGCACATGCGTTTGCTGAGAGCAGGTAGGCCCGTTGGCTCGCTAGACTATATGGCCCCGGAACAGATAATGGGAGATGTAGTTGACGCGCGTACAGACCTGTATTCGCTAGGCGTAATGCTCTACCAGATGGTGACGGGCAAGACGCCCTTTCAAATAGGGACACCCCAGCAGATCGCCTCCCAGGTGTTACAGGCGCCTCCGCCATCACCGCGCCTCTTGCGTAACGACTTACCACAGGCCGCGGAGCAGGTGATACTGCAGGCCCTTGCCAAGCGTCCGCTCGATCGGCATGCCAGTGCTCAAGATTTAGCAAGAGCATTCCGTGTAGCCTTAACCCCGGCCGGTTCGCTCGCTGAGCCTTCCTCCAGCACGATTGCTGGCGTGGCCAGCGCCCCCGCTGCCCCCCTCTTCACGCCAAGAAAACGTGGGCTTTTTGATCCAGTCTGGCAGCAGCCCGCCAGAGAAGAAGAGCAGGTCAGGCCTGTCACAAGCAATCAGAGTAGCAGCAAATCAACAGGGCTTCTCACAGCAGAAGGTTTAGCCGCGTTCCGGTCGTCCGAAAACCTGGTGCCTGTAGACCCGCGTGAACCCGAGAAAAAAGTGCCTGATGTACTCACTTTCCCTGAGACTCCTCTTCCGCCAACGCATCCGCGTCCTGGTTTCAAATCCAGTGGCCTGCTGCCAATGAATGGCTCTGAATCGGCGCCCAAACAGGTTTCGCCTCCAGCATCGGCTGGCGTTGCTCCAAACCTGACGAAACCATTGACCACGTCAAACAATGAGCGGCCGACTACTGGAGCATTGCCAATCACCAATCCAATCTCTCCCTTGCAGGCGACAAATACGACCGGGGCACTGACACTCCCTGGCGAAATGGGAGCTAACGGCACTATGAAGCTGACTGGCGCTGTAAAACTAGTTCAGGTACCCGTTGCCGGTCAGCCTGGACGTTATGTTACTGGCTTTTTGCCCGTGTCACCGGGTACAGAGAAGCCCGAAGAATCATCAAACAAGCCGGCAAATGATCCACCGGCGCTACAACATGTAAAGCTGCTGGAGAGGTTGTGGACGCCACAGAATGCAAATCTGCTGAAGAAGTTTTGGGCGCCACTGCTCGCCTTCTTCATCATATTGGCTGGTTCGGGAATGTTTTGGTACTTTCACGCGAGTCCAGCATCAAGATCGAAGAGTAGCGTAGTTACCGAAAGCCTGAAACCGGACTGGCACGCTATTGCTGCTGCCCAGGCTACCGCTACTGCGAATGCAAACTACATTTTAACGGACTCGCTGCATCAGAATATCCACAACTGGCCTGTTGTTGCCTCTGGTAATAAAACCTACATTTTCAAGGAGAGCGCATATCACGTCGCAGATAATGACGCCACGCAAAGTGCCCCTGCGCTGCTGCCCGGTTTTATGCTAAGCAGGCCATTGGCATTTAGCTTGACAATGGAGGAGATAAAAGGGGACGATACCTCCATCAATAACTCATTTGGGATGATTTTCTTCCTGAACACACACGTCAATAATGGTAAAACGGTGATCACGTTCTATAGCTTTGAAGTCGTGAATAACAACGGGGGCATGTACCAGTTCCTGAAATACGATAGTAGTAAAGGACAATCTCCCTACACTACGATCTGGCAACATAACTTCGGTGGTGAGTTCCACCAGGGACAGGGCGCCAGGAACGCCAACACGTTCAAAGTGACAATCGATGGCAAGTACTTCAACTTCTGGGTAAACGGTAAGAAAGTTGGATCAGCCCAGGATAACTCGATTAGTCGCGGCCAGATAGGAATGCTCGTGAATTTGAAGGGTACTGAGGTAGCCTTCTCAAACCTTGAGCTAACGTATCACTAACATATTGAAGTCCCCTTGAGGACAGCTGGTGGAGGCAATAAAGCTTGAATATAAATAACATCATTTTCCCATTAACCTTCGGCATAACAGGCTTCTTATGCGTACTGAATATCGTATTTGTATATATCTTTCGCAGGAGACGAAAGATGGAGGAGTTATCCTACCTGCTGGTAGCTCTGCTGGAACTGGGCATTTTTCTCTTCGCACTCCTGCTGCGTATTGGGACCATACGAACCGTCTCTTTTCACCTTCCGCCTCATCTGGTATTCAATCGCGCTGAAATCGGAGCAGCCATCGCCATCGGTATCGGCCTGTTCCCCGCGGGATACTGGCATCGCACCTCTGCCTCGCAGCTCCGCGCCAGGATAGCCCAGGACGCAAAAGTGATTAAAGAGCGCGATGGAGGTGTGCGCGTACGCAGTAATGCCCCCGGCGAATGGATGAACTAGCCTGCTAAGGGAAAGTTGACCAGTCATCCAATAATACCGGTTGTAGCGACCGACCGCAAAAACCACTTCTGGAACAGCAGGAACGCGATCAATACAGGTAAGATGATCATACTGGCGAAGGCCATGATGTCGCCCCAACGCAGGGGAGACTGGCCAAAGAAGACATCCATCCCCACCATCAGCGGTCGATATGTATCGCCACGGGTAACCAGCAGCGGCCACAGGAAGTCGCCCAGGTGGGTGAGAACCTGCCAGATCGCCACGGTGGCAAAGACCGGGCGGGAAAATCAGCAGGAGCGGCACGACCACCGACTCGAACGGGATGACGATCAACGCCACGATCACGACTACGATGAGCTTGCGGCCGGGGAACGGTATACGTGCAAGTGCGTAGGCGATCAGGCTGTTGACCACCAGGCCCAGCACGACGATGCAGGTGACTATCAACGCCGAGTTGAACATATAGAGACCGAAAGGGAGCCGGTGAAAGGCATTGCTATAGTTCTGCAGCGAGATGTCGCCATAGGGGATAAAGGCATTCACGGTACTCAAATCTTGCAGGAGCTGGTTCTCATTGGCTTTCAATGAAGAAACCATCATAAACACCGTTGGGAACAGAAAAAAGATCGCCAGCAGGACCATCAAGAGGTAGTTGAGTGTCAGCCAGGCGTATTTTCGGCCAGAGGACAGAGACCTCAGCGACGCTTTTTGGAGGGGAGTGACGGAAGCTCTCACTTTTTTTTTTGTGGTCAGTGCCATGGATTACATCTCTCTTTCTTCAGTCACGACGACGCTCCGCAGGACCGGAATCACCCTCATCAGAACAATGAGAAAGAAGACCACCGCGACAGCCGAAGCATAGCCGACTCGCACGTTGTGAATGCTCTCATGCACCATATACCACACTACGGTCGCTGTTGCGTTCTCTGGGCCGCCCTGAGTCATGACCTCCACCTGCGTATAAAGTTTAAATGACAGGATAGTGGTTGCGATCAGCACGAAAATAGTGGTATTGCGCAACTGGGGGAGGGTGATGTGCCAGAACTTTTGCCAGCTTCCCGCGCCATCAACCCTGGCAGCTTCGTACAGCGACTCTGGGATCCCCTGCAACCCCACCAGATAGACGACCATCTGGAAACCGACGCCCTGCCAGATCGACAAAAGCATGATCGCTGGTAGCGCCAGTCCTGGATTACTGAGCCAGTCGTAGGGCCCCAGGTGTCCGAAGCTGATCGCTTTGATGAACTCGTTGATCAGCCCCTGGCCTGGATTGTAGAGAAATGACCAGACCACCGCCACGACCACCAGGGGGGCGACTACCGGACTGAAGTAAATCGTTCGGAACACGGCAACGCCGCGGAACTTCCGGTTGATCAAGATCGCCAGGAAGAGAGCCAGGCTGGTCTGGACAGGTACCACAATCAACCCGAATAAGGAGTTGTTCAGCAGGGCCCTGTGGAGTGAACCGTCTTCCAACATCTGTTTGAAGTTACCCAGCCCCACGAAATACGTGGGCAGTGATCCTGAAACTAATCGCTCATTGGTGAACGAAAAGTAGATTGCTATAAAGAAGGGGATGATCAGGAAGATCAGCAGCAGAATCAGAGCAGGTGCGGTATACACCCAGGCGGTATAATATTCCTTACGATGCCAGCTAGGCTTTTTAGGAGTCGCTATTGTGCTAGTCGTGGTACGTATCGGTATGCTCATAGGTTTCCTCTTGTGCATAAAATGGTGTCGAAGGCAGACGTTCCCCGACCAGGAAATGATCAGGATCAGTGATCACAAAGGTCGCCCTACTTTCTGGTTGGATAGCCCTGGTTGTCTTTGATGTCCTGGTCTATCTTTTGAACCGCTTTGTCCAGCTCCTCCTTCACATCGCTACCAGCGGCGATATTAACCACTGCCTCAGCAAAAGCAGAGGTAATAGTGGGATAGGCTGGAGTGATCGGGCGCGGCTCCGCTATACCCTTTTGGAGTTGCTGTACGAACACGTGGAGTGGGCCGTTCGGCGCATACAGCTGGGACTGGGCGATAGCCGATTTGCGTGCAGGCACAGCCCCATTCGCGTTGGTCATACGCGCTATCTCATTGGGCGACAGGATGAAATTCAACACTTTCCAGGCTGCGTCAGGGGTTTTGCAGGACGAGGTGATCCCCCAGTTCCATGATCCCATGCCAGTTTTTGCACCCTTGCCCAGGTTCGGTGCTGGCAGCACAAGCAGGTTGTCTCCCAACGCCTTACGGTAATCTGGATAGACCCAGTGGCCGACCCAACTCAGCGCGGACTTGCCAGACGTGAAATCGATGTCACCGGCTGGCCAGGGATTGCTGTAGCCATGCCTGAAGAGGCCCTGGAACCAGGTCATTGCAGCCACTGTGTCGGGGCCGTTCAACACCCCATTTGCCGACTGGTAGTTGCTGCGGTTAATCAGATCCCCCCCGAAGGACTCAACAAAAGGAGAGAAGCCATAGGTGAACCACTCGCCGCTAGTTTTCATCTTTAAGTCCAGCGGATACTTCACGCCCGGCACGTTCTTCAGCTTGGCCAATACATCGTTGAATTCAGTCAACGTCCAGGGGTTGTCGATAGTGGGGATGCGCACACCTGCCTCCCTCAGATACTGTTTGTTAGCGTAGATACCAAGACCGGAATCAAACTGGCCCAGGCTGTACAGGTGATGATTGTATGTGCCCTGCTTGATGATCGATGGCAGAAAGTCAGCTTTCATCTCTGGGGACACATACTTGTCGAGTGGAATGAGGTACCCGGACCAGGCGTAGTTATACAAGGTTGGACCGTCGAAATCGAGCAGGCAGGGGAGACTACGGGCCAGTGCGGCGATGTTCACCTGGTCGGTGTAGCGACCCTCGGGCAACTGCACCGCCTCGACCGTTATATCCGGGTTCCTGTCACTGAAAGCCTTGAGAGTGGCATTGAGTGCGTCACGCTCAGGTCCCTGGCCGGAGTGAAAAAATAGCTGTATCGTGGTTGGGCCACTTTTGCTGCCAAACGTCGTCGTTGAAGTTGAGCCGCAAGCCGAGAACATTATACTCAGTACTAACAATAAGGGAAAAATACGTCCCCCATGCTTCCTAGACATAATGTTCCTCCTTACCGGAGATCACTCCGAAGTAAAGATGAACCATCTTCAGCTTTTGCCGATTGACTTACCGTTCCCTGGAATGTACGCATGGTAACATACCTTCTTTCCCTCAACAACAGTGTCAGCGAGTATCAACCAGTTGAAAAGTATAGCAGGTATTACTGCCTTGAGCAATGTTTCTTCCTCGCCCTTCATTATAATCAACTTGACAGGACCAAACTCCTGATGTTATGCTTCCTATAGCAAATAGTTATATCTCATGAGCAAATAGAGCGTGTAATCAAGGAAGATGAAAGCATATGACGACATTTCCAGGCGAAGCAAATGCAGCGGCTACAACAAATCAGGCCCTACAGCCTCCTCATATGGAGGCAAGCAGCAGTAACGCGCCAGCCGTTATGGCGCGCGACCTGGTTCGTGTATTCGGTCAGAAAATGGCGGTCAATCACCTGAATTTGACCGTACAACGGGGTGAGTTTTACGGCTTCCTGGGACCAAACGGCGCGGGGAAAAGCACCACGATTAAAATGATGGTCGGCTTGCTGCGCCCTACCTCCGGCTCCGTCTGGGTGGGCGGCGTCGATGTGTGGAAGGATCCCATCCGGGCACACTCCTTGATGGGCGTCCTCCCGGAGGTTCTGAATATCTATGAACGCTTGAGTGGCAGAGAATTCCTCGTCTTTGCCGGTCACATGTATGGCATTCCTGCAGGGGACATCCGGCGCAGGGCGGAAGATCTCTTGCAGGTGTTGACGCTAATCGACGACGCGGACAAGCTGATTGTCGATTATTCTGTTGGCATGCGCAAGAAGATCGCCCTCGCGGCAGCTCTTATTCACCGTCCCGAGGTCATTTTTCTGGATGAGCCCTTTGAAGGTATCGACCCCATCAGCTCGCGCGTCATTCGCGATATCTTGCGTGAACTCACGCAGCGCGGTACCACCGTCTTTTTCTCTTCTCATATCATGGAGGTTGTCGAGCGACTTTGCACGCGCGTCGGCATCATCAATCAAGGAACGCTGGTGGCGGAGGGCACGCTGCAAGAACTGCGTGAGCGCGCCAGCGGCGAGGAGAAGGATGCCACCCTGGAAGACCTCTTTCTTACTATTGTTGGCGCTCGCAGCGAGCACCAGAATCTGAGCTGGTTAGAGTAGCGAGCAAAGGGGAAAAAATATGCTGGTCATTCATCCTGATAAAATACGCTGGCTTTTCTGGCTGCGCTGGAAGCTCTTCCTGCGCGGCTTTACTCGCGAAAAATCGCGTATTATCTCGACCATTTTTATGGTCGTCTTTGGATTCCCCCTTTTCGCAGGAATTGCCCTTGTCACCTACATCGCCTATCGCTTCCTTCCAGCTCCGGCCAACGCGGAAATATTGTTTCTGGTGCTGACGGTCGTCTACCTGTTGTGGATGGCGCTGCCGTTGCTCGAATTTACCGTCAACGAGGGCCTGGATGTCTCCAAGTTGCTGCTCTTCCCCCTTACTCGTTCTGAACTGATGGTCAGCCTGCTCTTCTCAACCCTGCTGGACATCCCCATGCTTGGGCTTATCCTGGTCTTCGTCGCAGTCGTGGCAGGTTGGGCAAGTTCACTGCCCGTCGCTCTGCTCACCCTTGTGGCCGTGCTCATTTTTTATGCGCAGGTAGTAGGTATAAGTCAACTGGTACTGGCAGCATTGATGAGCACCTTACAGAGCCGTCGTTTCCGCGACCTGAGTATCATCCTGATCGCGCTCTTTTCCATGTCGTGCTACCTCATCCAGCAGCTACTGTTGCGCGGAATAGGCACAGGCGATTTTGTGACAAATATAGAGCGAGCAAGATTCTCGCTTTACCTGCAGTGGACACCTCCAGGCATGACGGCCAGCGCCATTCAACAGGCCTCGCTGGGCAACTGGGGAGCAAGTTTCGCCTGGTTGGGCGTTTCACTGGTCACTGCCGTCCTTGTACTCTACCTGTGGGCGCGTGTCCTCGAACGGAGCCTGAGCACACCGGAAGTTGGTGGCGCTGTGCGTGTCCGCCAGCGTAAAGCCTCCAGGGCAGCAGCGGTTGAAGCCGCAGCCACTGCCACGCGTCCCCGCGTAGCCGGTGGAAGCATCCTGGAGCGCATTGGCTTCACGCAGGTCTTTGTCATTGCCATCAAAGAGTGGAAGTACTTCTGGCGCGATCCTCAGTTGAAGGCCATGCTGCTGTCATCGCTCTACATCGTCATCATCTTTCTGGTTGGACCGTTCCTGAATCCAGGCGACTCTTTTAACAGCCTGGGCTTCCTTTCGTTTTCTGCCCCGCTCGCTGTCTTTTTCTCTGTCTTTACCCTCTCGTACAACACACTCGGCATGGAGAGGCAAAGCCTGACAACGCTTTTTTTATTCCCGGTTAAGCCGCTTCGTATACTCCTCGGGAAAAATCTAGCGGTGGCAGTTATTGGCATCGTAGAATTGCTCATACTCTCGCTGGCGAGTGCTGCGCTATCGCACGGTTGGCCTCTTGTACTGCCCGTTCTGGCTATGGGCCTGGCCGGTATTGGAGTAGTCATCGGCTGTGGCAACGTATCATCGGTCTTTCTGCCACAGCGCATGCGCCAGATGCAGCGCGGCTTTCAGGCCACGGGCTCCTCGAGTGGTAATGCTGGATGCATCCGTGGACTGATGTCGTTCCTGATGTTAGGGGTGTCACTGGTGGTATTGTCTCCCGTCATAGTGGCGTTGTTCTTCCCCCTGTACTTTCACATCCGCTGGGTCTGGGTCTTCTCGATTCCTGCCGCCCTGCTCTACGGTATCGTCTTTCACCAGCTGGTGACCTGGCTGGTTGCGCCCCGCATGCTTGCCAGAGCCCCAGAAATCTTAGAGATTACTACAAGAGAGTGAGTCATCTTCTTAACATAACAAATGAATATGCACGTTTGTCGGCGCTGACAAACGTGCATATTCATTTATTACTTTTTATCCTTAATCCCACTGGCCTTGCCACCGGCGCGACTATATCTCCTGAAGATCAGGAGAGGCACGATGAAGAGCGCAATCACGAAGACATAGGCCAGGACGTTGATGACCGTGCCCCACACGGCTGTCTGCTCTGGAGTGGTGCCAACCACTGGCGGGTAGAGGCCGGTAACAATAAAGTGCGGGTTCCCACCGACGAAGATCGTATTGACGATTTGCTTCCCAGGCACATCGAGCATAGCGACATTCCCCCCGCTCAACGCAACGAAGCCCAGTTGCCCGTCGCTGGTGATCGCCACCGACTGCGGTGCAACGCCGAGATGATAGGTATGATTTGGCTCAGGTGGCACCGGATTGCCGCCCGAACTAAGGGGAGTGAGTACGATAAGCTGCTTGTGCAGCTGGTCAGGTACGTACACATCTCCGGTGATCGCATCGTAATCCATCGGGCCGTATTTCCCCCCGCTGATCAGCGGAAAGACCTTGTGAGAGAAGATATCTATGGCGTCAACTGCTCCCGAGCGGGTGGTGACGTACGCCATCGTCCCCAGAGGAATGCTGAGGTACTGCGGCCCACCAGGGATGGGGACAGTGCCGAGCTGCTTACCTGTCGCATCAAAGATGGTCACCGCGTCCGTACCCGAGGCCCAGATCTGGCTGCTGCTCCCAGATGAGCCTGAACTGATGGCAGCCACCGCCAACCCGTAGACCGGGCTGCCTGTCTGTAAGGTACGTTTGATCGCGCAGTTGGTGGAGTCGATCGCTCTCACACTATCATCTCCGTTGTCGGCTGCATAGAGCACATTCGCGTTTGGGGTTGGATCTAGAGCCAGGAGTGATGGCTGACCGGGCAAGTTTACGCTGCAAATAATGGCACCTGTCTTCGCGGCCAGCATGATCATTCGACCCAGCGCCGGTTGGGCAACATAGAGAAATCGTCCATCCAGGCTGAGCATGACTGAGTGTGGATCGCCGCTAACTGTAAAAGTACCGGTGACTTTTTGTTGTGCTATATCAATTATGCTGATTCCCTTCGTTGTACCTGCGACATACGCGAGATTGGGCGCCCCTCCATCCGCGTAGGCAGCTCGCGAAGAAAAGACCCCTGAAAGAGCAAGCAAAGCCAGCATCAAAACAATGGTCAGCAGTCGGAGCATGCGATAGCTTCCTGAGATGTGTATCATCGTTTGAATACCCTTCGTTGCTATGGTTGCGGCGTGAGCGAATGCCAGCCCGCGCGATTCTGCTGTAACTGGTAGACCGCGGTAGGGTAAGAGAGAGAAAGATAGACCATCGAGGCGTTACCTGGATCAGCCGCCAGCACGGCGAGGTTGCCGCTGATGTGCGGTAGAGTGTTCCACGTGCGACCACCATCTGAACTCTGATAGACGGCAAGCCCGGTCTTTCCATAAACATAGCGCGATTCCAACGGCGAAACGGTCAGCGAGGCATAATTGATTTGCGGGGCCACCAGTTGAAAGCTTTTCCCTCCATCAAGCGAGGAGAAGATCCCTTCATCACCTGAAGCGTAGATAGGGCTATGAGGCCCGGCGGTTGCCATATCCTCTATCCCGCCGTTGATGCCCTTGACGACCTGCCAGTGCGCTCCTCCGTCGCTGCTGCGCGCCAGGCCATCACCGCTATATGCCAGCAGCTGTCCCGGCGCACCGGGAACCGCCAGCAATCCCAGAATATTTCCGAAAGGTAATGTCCCTGTATTGGAAAAGTGCTGTCCGGCATCCGTGCTGACCTTTAATCCCAGCGCGCCCAGGTCGGGCAGGTAAATGTAGACCTCGTCAGGAGTATCGTTGCCCGGCTCTTCCAGGTAGATGGCGCCAGGCGTAATGCTCGCGGTGGCAATCGCCAGTTTCCAGGTTTTTCCCTGGTCAGCGCTTGTGTAGAGTCCCAGCGTTCCAGTATGAGGGTTTACAGCGACCTGCGTTAATACGTACATACGCTTTGGATTAAGTGGATTGTAGTTCAGCGAGTAGGTCATCAGCCCCTGCATGAGCTGGTTATTGCCGGCCGCGACCTTTACCCATGTGGCGCCGTCATCCTCTGACCGAAACAAACCATAATGAGTCGCCAGCACCAGCAGATGATTTGGTAGGGCAATCAAGGAGTGAACGTGATTGGCCGCTGTGCCAAAACCGTTCACATTCTCTGCGGTAGATGCCGGTGTTTGCTGAGCAGCAGGCCCGTTACTACCTGTACTACAGGCACTGAACAGGCCCATCATACAAATAAGCCCGAGATAGGGCAGCAACCCCATTATTTTCTTGACATTCATAAAAACTCTCTTAAAACGGCGTGAAAAGCTTAACTTTTGTCTCATGGAGCGTATTATCAGGTGTGCGAATCTGGATACGTATCTGCCAATGCCCACCCATACTGAGGTCACCGGGCGAACTAAAGTGCCCTTTGCCGTCGGGACTCAAATTGACGGAATCGGTCCCCATATCCATATCCAGCATCGTTGTATACAGCGATACGCCGACATTGCTGGTTGGCTTCCCGGTACTGTTATCTATCACCGTCACGGTAAAGATATTGGTGCCGAAGCGGTTGGGATTGACATTCAGCTTCACCGTAAACTTGTTATCCGTTGTCTTCACCGTCGTGTTGAATGCTGCGACCGGTTTTGTCGTCGTAGGCTGCGTGGGTGCAGCAATAGGTGTGAGCGTGCCCGCGAAAACGTTCATCAGTCCCACGCAGACAATTACCCCCACGCCCAGCAACGGCTCCCAGCGCAGTACCCCCATCAGGCGTCGCGTGAGCGTTGTCATGCGCCCTTCGCGCAGCTTCACCTGCCTGGCCTGGTTGTAGGTGACACCTTCAATTGCGTAGGCATACTTATAATACTCTCGTTTCAGCCGTGGCCGGATGAGCAAAACGTGGATCGCGCTGGTCGTCATCAGCGCGCCGACCAGCAATATTTTCACCGTCAAGGCGCGCCCATAAGCCGTAGTAAACAATTGTACCCATGAATTCAGATGAATCGTCGCGCTGAATGGCCCTGTCACTGCCATGATAGCCACGCCAGCGAGTGCCAGGGGAGAAAAGTAGGGGATCAGCGTAACAAGCGAATGCGCCCGTTCAGCGACTGGCTTACGTGTAAGAACTGGCAAATACGTTGTCGTTATATACAGCATGCCGCCCACCCACAGTGCCGCGGCCATCAAATGCAGCCAGTCCGCCAGCACTGCCAGCACCACGATGTTGCTGCTGACCGCTGAAGCATGGCTCGACAGTGAAATGGCAGCGAAGAGTAATGCTCCAAGCAGCAGGTTGATCGATGGCAACACGCTATTGACCAGGCGAGGTCGCTGTTTGACCAGCAGCATAAAGAGCGCCAGCGCGAGCAAAACGGCGATAACAATCATGCGTACAATCCAGAACGTACCAAAGCGCCCATTGGAGATGAGACCTGTAAGCAATGAGGGTGCGAAGGCGGCTCCCCATTGACCACCGCTAATGGTAAGCGCCTGCCCCAGCAGGACGCCGAAGTTGGCGACGAGGAGCACGAGTAGCGCGGGCACAGACCATTTGTGCTCAAAGCGCTGCTGCACCTCTTGATTGATGGTGTTGAGTTTAGCGTCATTGGTTGGCGCCAGTTGAAGCACGAAGATCAGAAAGAGTTGTGCTCCTACCCAGAAGACCGCACCAAGCTCGACCAGTGTGATCATGATCAGGCTGAACGTTGTTGGAACATCGAGTTGACCCGTGTAAAGCCCCGTCGGATTACCGCCACTCAACACATTTTGCCCTGGAATAGTATTGGGGTTGAGCGTCGGCAAACTGCCATCGGGATTGGCAACCGTGAAGATAAATGAGCCGCGCAGGATATGACCATCCTCGGCGGAATCGGTGCGGTAAATAACGATATAGACCGAGGGAGGTAAATTTGCCTTCAGGCTGATATCCATCTCTTTCGAATCGCCCGCCGCGACATGGGCATCTTTCTGGTCAACAGGCTGGTTCTTTGCATTGACAACGGCCGCAGTAGTGAAAGCCGGGTTCAGGTCTTCGCTAAACCACATGCGCACCTGTTGCGGTGCCCCGTTCAACACCGCGTCCTTTGCCGGGTCAGAGCGCAGCAAGATCGCATGCGCGCTGGCTATTGCCGGCAAAGTCAAAGTCAAGCTGAGTGCGAATAG
>VBHS01000420.1 GCA_005881295.1 Chloroflexota bacterium | reverse complement strand
CGCTGCTCACTGCCCCATGCTGGTTGCCGGGGGTCGTCATGGAGCGCACGGTTGCCAGGCAGTCGTGGTCGCGGATCTGTGCCATGAAGAACAACGCCTGCACATCGCCCTGCTTGAGGGTGTACTCCACTTCCTGCGCCCGCAGCACCGGATTGACCGTCACCAGCACCAGCCCGGCTTTGGCAGCGGCCATCTCTAACAGCAGCCATTCTGGTAGGTTCACCGCCCAGACCGCGATATGCTCTCCCTTGTCCAGCCCCAGTGCGATCAGGCCTCGTGCGACCTGGTTGGCTCGTTCACGATAGTCCTGGTAGGTCCAGCGAAGGTTGAGCGCCTCCCCAAATTCAGGATAACAGGAATAGACAACAGCTTCTTGTGTAGGAAGCTCAGTAGCGCGACGATCTAAGAGGTCACCGATCGTAGTGTCGAGGAGGTCGATCCCCTCAGTTTCGGCCTGCCAGTGGGACAGGCCAGCCGTGGTCATACCCATCGTTCCCCTCCTGGAATGAGTTCTACCTTCCCTTACAAGAGCTTTTACTGCTGCCGCAAGTGTAGCATTCAGAAGCTTCTTTGTCTAGATGCGGAGGAATGAGTAGTGGCGTGACAGCCTGTTGACCTGGGCAGAAACCAGCTGGCTCATCCATGTGTTAAGGAATGAGGGCAGTCTCGATTTCAAAGCAGTGAGGATTCAAGAATAAGAGAGAAAAACATATAGATATGCTATACTTCCACTATCTTGATGCGTAAACCTTCCTTATTTCACAAAAGGAGGCACCATGACAATTACATCAGCCACAGAAACCCCGACAATCATCAGCCGCGTCGCAGGCTGGCTCTCGCCCGAAGAATTTCATATTTTGGAAGTCGCCTGCGACACCCTTCTCCCCTCGCTGGAGCCCCCGCCCGGGAGTTCCACAGCGCTCGCCGACTACTACCGCCACCGCGCCAGCGATTTAAACGTTGCTCAGCTACTGGCGGAGACACTGACCTTTGAGAACGCGGAGGCCCAGACCCAGTTCCACCAGTTAATGAGTTTGATGGCAAGCCCCCTCAGCAGCCTCCTGCTCGCTGGCAGCGCCAAACCCTTCATTGATCTTTCACAGGAGCGGCGCGAAAAGTATCTGTTCTCCATGGCCAATAGCCCCATGGCCGCGCTGCGGCGGGGTTTTCAGACCCTCAAGCGCCTCTCAGGCTTTATCTACTTCTCTGTTCCCAACGACCAGGGCGTTAACCCGAACTGGGAGGTCCTCGACTACCCGGCTCCAGCCCCTCCACCATCCGATGCTCCACAGCCGATCACTCCCCTCACCATCTCCAGAGATACTACGCTGGAGGCCGATGCCGTCATCGTCGGTTCAGGCGCTGGCGGTGGAGTCGTTGCCCGTGAGCTCGCCCTGGCGGGCAAAAGTGTGATCGTGCTGGAAAAGGGCGGCTACAACAACGAGGCGAACTTTACCCTGCAAGAGGCCCAGGCCACGCCGGAACTTTACCTCAAACGCGGCACGCTGACCTCCAAAGACCTTGGCCTGATTGTCCTCGCGGGAAGCACCCTCGGAGGGGGCACCGTCGTCAACTGGACGACCTCATTCCGCACCCCCGACTACGTGTTGGAGGAGTGGGAGCAATCCTCGGGCCTGAAAGAATTTACCGGTTCAGCCCTGCAGGACAGTTTCGCCGCGGTAGAAAAGCGCATCAATGTCAACACCGACAACAGCCAGCACAACAGGCAGAATCAACTGCTGGTTGACGGTTGCCAGTCTCTTGGCTACCACCACGACGTGATCCGCCGCAACGCCATAGATTGTCAGCAGCGCTGTGGCACCTGCGGTTTTGGCTGTCGCTATGGCGCCAAGCAGTCCACCCTGAAAACCTACCTGCAAGATGCCTACGACCATGGCGCGCGTATCATCGTGCGCTGCAACGCCGACAAAGTGCTCATCGAGGACGGACAGGCCGCCGGCGTCAAAGCGACCGTAACCGACACGGCCACCGGTAAAACCTATAATCTCACCGTTCGCGCCAAAACCGTTATCGTCGCCGCTGGCGCCATCAACTCCCCGGCCCTTCTGCTGCGCTCCGGGTTAGAAAACCCCAATATTGGCAGACACCTCAAGCTGCACCCAGTCTCAATTATCTCCGGCATCTACCCCGAGAAGGTCTACCCCTGGCAGGGCGTGATGCAATCCGCCTACAGTGACCAGTTTGCTCACCTGGACGGAAACTACGGCTACAAGCTGGAGGTTCCCCCGGCACATCCTGGCCTGTTGGGCCTCGCGACTTCCTGGTACTCGGCACGCGAATACCGTGACCTGATCACGGACGCGCCCAATATCGGTACATTTATTGTGCTATCGCGCGATAAAGGCGAGGGAAAGATCACGCTGGATCGCTACGGTGAGCCGGTCATCGATTATGTGGTTTCTGTCTACGACCGTCACCACATCTTGCACGGCCTGCGCCAGGCTACACGCGCGCATTTCGCCGCTGGCGCCAGTGCTGTAGTGTCCGTACACAGCAAGCGCACGCGCCTTGATCGGCCCGCGAGCAGCGTAGTGACCGAACAGCAGTTCCGCGCCTTCGACCGGCAATTGGAGCGCCATGGCATGGGCGTCAACCGCGTCATGATGTTCACCGCCCATCAAATGGGAACATGTCGTATGGGGGCCGACCCCAAAACATCAGTAACCGATGAACACGGTGAAGTACACGGCGTGAAGGGCCTTTTTGTCTGCGACGGCAGCCTCTTCCCCTCGGCCTCTGGCGTGAACCCGATGCTATCGATCATGGGCCTGGTTCATAGATCGAGCCAGTATATTAAGACCACTGTATGAAGCGATGTCGATGGGGAGAAGGAGAAGAGCGAGCAGGGGGGCGCAGCACATTCATTCGTGACTGCAGCTGATGATACTCTCTGAGGAGGAGCTTGATGCAGCTGGAAAGTATTGCGGACCATCTGGATCAAAGTTCACTTTGCCCTCGCAGTTCGTAACGCTTTCAGGACAGATATATGGTAATATACTATCTGGAAAAGCCAGCGTGTGTAGACAAGATCGTCGTCATCTTCTTTCTGTTTCACCATGTGGCCTATGGGCTTGAGTAGGGGCACTGGTATGAATCTTCCATCTGCACCAATAGAGGCAAGTGTAAGCACAGATAGACAAAGTAAAGGAGACATACGCTTGCATGGGCCCTGGCTCATCCTTGCCAGGATGCTCTGGCTCGCCATTTTCGTCCTCACGCTGGTGGTCTTCTGCGCCAACCTCCTGGTCGGCAGCTACGGCCTGGTCACCACCATCTTGCTTGTTGCCAACACCAGCGTGTGGTTCGCAGTCAGCCTCGTGCTATTCTGGCGCAAGTTCGCCGACCGGGCCATCCTGCTGATTTCCCTTCAACTCGTCCTCACGACGGGATTCTTCATTCCACACTACCCAGGCACGTTAGTGAACTACGGAGTGTGGTGGGTACCCATTGATATCCTGGCGCTCCTGGCCGGGATTGCTCTCATCTTTGCGTATACATTTCCCGATGGTCGCTTTGTCCCCGGCTTTACACGCTGGCTTGCCTTTGGGTGGATCGCCATATCACTCTTGCCCATTCCCCTCCTTGGTGCTTTCTATCCCTGGAACTGGTGGTTGTCCCCGCTCTATACCCTGATGCGAAGTGCTTTTTATTGCAGTCTCGCTCTCGCCCTGCTGTACCGCTATCGGCGGATGTCCACGCCGATCCAACGTCAGCAGATCAAGTGGGTGGTCTTCGCCTCGACCATCGTCGTCGGAGAGGTGAGTGTGGCAAGCCTACTGTCCCTACTCCCCTCCTACTTCCCAGCGCTTGGCCTCTTAACCCAGCTCCATGACCTCGTCAGATCGATTACACCTATCTTTCCAGTCCTTTTCCCCCTCTCCATCGGTATCGCCCTGTTGCGCTACCGGCTGTGGGATATCGACCTCATTATCAACCGCACACTGGTCTATGGTTCGCTGACGGGCCTGTTAGCCCTGGTCTACTTTGGTCTGGTCATTGCATTACAATCCGTTGTGCATGTTCTGACGGGACAAGTCTCACAGACCCCGGTAGTGATCGTTGCCTCGACGCTTGCCATTGCTGCCCTCTTCCAGCCGCTACGCCATCGCATCCAGGCCATCATCGATCG
>VBHS01000436.1 GCA_005881295.1 Chloroflexota bacterium | reverse complement strand
TACCATGTATGGCAGTCCTTCGTATCTATTGTAATAGTTGCGATTGAAAGGTCAATACGGCTATAATGAATATAAATACTTTTTATGGCCTTTTATCCAACTCTCGGCATTTTATCAGGGAAGGAATGAGAGCGTGGCTAACAAAAAAATACAGAACCCATCTAAAGATGAGGATGTGGAAAAAATTACCAAGGATACCTTTAACAGTGCTATTCGAAAAAGTAACAGGCCCAGAAATATACGTGATCTAGGGGTGAGTACCCTCAAAAATCTCCCTGCTACTATTGGGATGGTACAGACCTTTATGAAGACTGTCAACTGGAGAGCTGCTCAAGAAGAGGTGCTAAATGGTCTGAATAATACAGTCGTGATCGTTGGGCAGCCCAATTCTGGCAAGAGTACCCTTTTCAACAAAATCAAAGGGCAAAAAGTCTCGCCTGTTTCTTCAGAAGCTGGTACTACTCGCACATTGATACGCGTGGACTTTGGACCTTTCACATTGCTCGATACACCGGGGATTGAAAAATCTGGGCAGCTTAATGACGAGGTAAAAAGCGGCCTGGAACAAGCAAGCGTTATTGTGTTTCTTATCGATGCCACAAAGGGACTGCAAACTTTAGACCGTGAGCTCTATGAGAGTATCAAGAAGCTGGGAAAACCGATTATCGTTGCCGTCAATAAGGTTGATGCATTGAAAGGTGGAGAAAGTGGGGATCAGTTTGCAACCGAAGTGGCAGTGATGCTTGGGGTAGCTGGCGTCATTCCTATCTCAGGCAAAACTGGTCTGAACGTTGCCGAAGAACTTATTCCAACGATGATTGATGCAAGTCCAGAGGCTGCACTCGTCATTGGACACGAATTACCCGCTTATCGTCGTTCAGCGGGGCAGCGAATCATACGCAATGCTACTCTGGTGAGCCTTGCCGCGGGTATAGAGCCGATTCCGTTAATCGATATTCCAATCCTCCTGGGTGCACAAATTCGCCTGGTATTGCGCATGGCTGCTCTGTATGGCGAACCAATTGACTCTACCAATGCCATGTTGCACGCACGCGCATTGATTGCTACGATGGCCGGAGGGCTGGGTTTTCGTTTCCTGGCGGAACAGGCTGCAAAAGCTGTCCCATTTGGCGGTGATTTTGTTGCAGGCGCCATCGCTGGCGCCGCTACATGGTCTATGGGCCAGGTCGCGCTTGAGTATTACGATAGCGGTAAACAGATCAATCCAGGCAAGCTGCGCCAGCTTTATACCGACTTCTACCGTCGCTTCCGCAGAGAAAATACACCAGATGAACTGCGCGAGTATAAGCTCGAGGGAAAAGATTTGCCGCTCCTTATTGAAGAACCAAAGGATGAAATGGCAGTTCCGAAGGAAGAAATGCCAAAAGCAGAGGAAACAAAACCGTAAAGAGACACTCGTTAGAACGAGCCGATGTAGAACAATCTACATCGGCTTTTTCTTTCAGCGGCACATTTTCCCTGACTTGTTGGCAATCCATAGGGAAGCATGATATAACATTGGTGAGGTTATGAAATGACAGACAGAGTATTTTTTCCTTATGAACGCTATGAGACGCTAGCAGAACCGCTCACTGTTTATTACCCGGCAAACGAAGATGAATTCGCGCGTTGGGTCTTTCAGGCTATCGATAAAGCTGGCAAATTGCTGACAAATTTGCTTGGTCAACCTATGCCTGATATTGAGCTGCTGCTTGTATCACCTGATGACTGGAACCTTGCACCACGAGATGAGGAAGAGGAATCAGGCAATCCTCATCCTTTTTGGACGGATGTAACTACACCTCCAACCATCGTTGTGCCGTTAGAACTTGACCCAATCTTTGGCGAGCCAACGCTGGAAAAACTTGCTTTTATGTTGTACCACGAGTTGGCGCTT
Organism: Chloroflexota bacterium; assembly: GCA_005881295.1. Classification (GTDB taxonomy): domain Bacteria; phylum Chloroflexota; class Ktedonobacteria; order Ktedonobacterales; family Ktedonobacteraceae; genus UBA11361. Next base: position 1,947 of record VBHS01000436.1, on the reverse strand, counting down.
GCTTATCTTGAAAATGACCCCCGTCCTTATCCTGAAGAATACCCTTTGTGGGCTGACGAATGGCAATTAAAGTTTGCTGCGCTCTGGGTTTCGCAACAGGTGAGCGGGCATGCAGGCATTGTCAATAAGGACCTTCATGAGAAATACGCGGAAATTTTTGTACCAGAGGAGGACGGGAAGACGCCTGTTACTATACGTGGCTTTGACTGGTATGAGGATACTATTCCAGAGGACTATTTGTGTTATGAACTTTTGCTTGAACAGCTCGCGGCCGATATCCTGAAAAAGTATGGTCCTGAAGTGTTACCTCGTTATCTTACTCTCTATCGCAAAGCGCGCGCAATTTTGCTGAGCGACGAAATAACTGAGATGTTGGGAACTGCGCTCGGGGAGGGCGGCGTTGAATGGCTGGATGAGCTGGTATATTTTTAATGCAACTTCCTTTGGCATTAGGAGAAGTGTCGATGTTTAATCGCGTAGCAATCATAGGTTTACGATGCGCTCGTTACTCCAGGAAATCGCTTCTTCGGTAACTCCTGGGACGGTAGTGACAGATGTCGCCAGCACTAAAAGTCAGGTCATTAGCTGGGCTGAAGAGTATCTCCCTTCCTCTGTGGCTTTTGTTGGTGGACACCCTATGACAGGCAAAGAAGTAAGTGGAGTTCAGGCAGCTGATGCTTCACTTTTTCAAGATCGTATCTATTGCCTGACTCCGACTGCCCGCACCCCTTCGATTGCCATCACTAAAGTATCTGCACTTATCGAGGCCCTGGGAGCGCGGGTGCGCTTCCTGGAACCGACTGAGCATGATGGTCAGGTGGCGGGTGTTAGTCATCTCCCTTTTATTGCTTCGATCGCGATGATGAATACCGTGGCTGAAGGTACTGGATGGGTGGATGCATCTATGCTTGCCGCCGGGGGATTTCGAGATATTACTCGCCTTGCGGCGGGTAATCCAGAGATGTACCGTGATATCTGTCTTACCAATAGCGAAAGTCTAACCCGGTGGTTGAATGAATATATTGTGACCCTCAGCGAATTGCGTGATCGCATCGCTGCTCACGATAGAAGCCTTGATGAGACTTTTGCCAGCGCTCAGCAATTGCGTTTAGAATGGCAATCTTTACATAACATTACCGATTAGCTAGTCCTTTTCACTCTGATGAACGCCAATAGTATTTTTGGCGACACTCGCTCAAAAGGCCTTGACAAGGTGAAGTGTATGTGGGAGAATACTGTTGTCGCCAATAAGACAATCACCTGATTTTTTCTGATTGGGTGCTCCTGTCTCTTGGATGAGCGGTTGTATGTCACGCTCATGTGGCCTCCTCGGGGATCATGCCTTCCCAGGGCCTTGTCCATTCGTATGAATTCTTTGGCCCTTTTCAGGGTCCAGCCAACGAATACGTGGTCTGGGCATCACTGAGACCGGCAAGCTGCAGGGGTGGTGACAGCTGGAGGCAACGCGCAAAGAGAGGACTCTCCTCTTGACAACGCGTCAACTCTCTGCGATACTACCGCTACTGACGCACTTGACCGTTTCACATGCAACGGGCAAGGGCTTCAAACACCGCGTGAGGGAGTAGACTGGTCCGTGACCAGCGACCGACCTTCGGGTCCCTTCTCCCCTCAGGAGGCGTACTTGAACAATTGAAGAGTGGAAAGCAGAACAGCAACTGGTGCTTGGATGCCCCTCCCAAAAGGGGTGGCATCACAGCAGACACGGACAATGTCCACACACGTCGCACGCAAGCATGCAGTTCCTGTCAATTTGGTTCATCTCCCCGTTTTCAGGCGGGAGGATGACCGTCATCTGCGAACAGCCAAGTGTTTTACACAAGGAACAAACAGCTTGGCCTGGATCGCAACTCCGACCTGCTGGTCTCCTTGCTCGCAAGCGTAAGGGAGCCAGAGGTCGACCCAATCCTGCTACACACACCTCCGTGA
>VBHS01000435.1 GCA_005881295.1 Chloroflexota bacterium | reverse complement strand
ACCGCGATTGGAACGCCGCCATCATGGTCGAAATTGAAGCTCTCCGGAAGGTTCCGGACGTTCCGCCAGTGGCTTCGTCGGAACGTACAATCGCCTGTGGAGCGGAACGCTCTGGCCCAGCAATGGGTGAAACGGTCTGCTGTGAAGCAGGTACGAAGGTGTTGTAAACACGTTTTACTACATTTGAGAAAGCAGGTATTTGTATGACGCCCCCCGTGATCTCGCCAACTGGCGGATGGATCGGCACAATAATTTTTGTACTCCTCTTTTTGGCAGCACTCATTCTTTTCGGTCTCCGCGTAGGCGAGCTGATCACGCTACTCGTAAAAGCCCGGCGCGAAGATCGTACCGACCACATTGACGACCGCATTGGGGAATTCTTCCTGGTTGTCCTCGGTCAGAGCGGCGTGCTGCGCGATCCTATCCCCGGCATCGCCCATTTCTTTACGTTCTGGGGTTTCATCGTTATTCAGTTCGGTCTGCTCAACCTGATTCTTGGAGCATTTAACGGCACATTACCACTCCTGGGCGATAATCATGCCTTCGCTATTGTCCTGGATGCATTCATCGTATTTGTCTTTATCGCCCTGCTTCTCTTTGCCTTCCGCCGTGCCGTCATCCGACCCAGACAGCTGTCCAGCTTCTTGCATGGCCCCTGGGATGGCTACATCATCCTGGGGCTGATTATGGCCGTCATCGTCACCCTTGCCCTGGTCGAAGGCTTTCAGTACGCAGCTTACGCTGCTGCCCATGGTGTAGCAGCAGCCAACAATAGCGGCGCCTGGACACCCATCGGTACATGGCTCTACCCATTGTTCAGCGGCCTGGATGCCAATACCGCCACCATCCTGTACCGCGCCTTCTGGTGGCTCCATATCGGTACTGTCTTGTTCTTCCTCATCTACCTGCCACGTTCCAAGCACCTGCATTTGATGGCAACCCCGTTCAATGTCTTCTTCCGCAGCTACGGCCCCAAGGGTGCGCTGCCTCTGCTGGAAAACATCGAGGAACGCGACGACTACGGCGTCTCCAAGCCAGAACAATTCACCTGGAAGCAGTTACTTGACGGCTATGCTTGTACCGAGTGCGGCCGCTGCAATACGGTCTGCCCCGCCACCAACACTGGCAAACCACTCTTCCCCAAGGAAATCATCCTCGGCGTCAAAGAAGCGCTCTTTGTGCAGAGCGATGAAATTCTGGGAGTGAATTCGCTCTATAGCAGGTTGGGCGTCGCGGGCGTCAGAGCCGATAAAACAAAAGAAGAGGTCGAGGCACATCACGAGCCGATGGTTGGCGGCATCATTTCTAATGACGCTTTGTGGGCCTGCACCACCTGCCGAGCCTGCATGGAGATATGCCCTGTCTCCATCGAGCATGTGCCGAAGATCGTCGATATGCGCCGCCACCTGGTCATGGAAGAAAGCGACTTCCCTTCGGAGGTGACCTCGCTCTTCAACAATATCGAGCGCAACGCGAATCCCTGGGAAATAAGCAACGATAAACGGGCCGAGTGGGCTGCTGACCTTGGCGTCCCCCTGATGTCGGAAAATCCCGATGCCGATGTTCTCTACTGGGTTGGTTGCATGGGCTCCTTTGATAGGCGTAACCAGAAGGTAGCAACCGCCGTGGCGAAAGTGCTGCTGGCCGCTGGCGTCAACTTCGCCATCCTGGGACCCGAAGAGTCCTGTACGGGCGATCCTGCGCGACGTATCGGCAACGAATATCTCTGGCAGATGATGGCCCAGCAGAACATCGAGGTGCTCGATGGTTACGGATTCAATACCTCCGCTAATCATAATGGCAGCGGGCACAATGGCCATAGCACCGGTTCTACTACCGTGGCCGCGAAGCATCGCACCATTATCACTGCCTGCCCGCACTGCTTCAACACGATCCGAAACGAGTATCCGCAGCTTGGTGGCAACTATGAGGTAGTGCATCACACCGTCTTCATCGACAAGCTTTTAAACGACGAGAAAATCAAGCTCCCCGCGGGCTTCGATCAGCGCAAGCTGACCTATCACGATCCCTGCTACATCGGGCGCTACAACGATGTCTACGATGAGCCGCGCCACGTCCTCAACGTCCTCAACAGTAACGGCGTCAAGGAGATGAAACACCATCGCAACAAGAGCTTATCGAAGATATCTCCGAAATCGTCGCACAGGCAATTGAGCAGCGCTAACTTCACCTGCCTTTAGGGCGATGGGTAAAAACGCTCCCGCGTTCACAAGTCGTGCCATGCGATACAAGAGTCTGTGAGTCACGTCCGCTCTTGTGCAAGAAACCGAACTGCCGCCGTGGGACGACACGGCCGAGTCATTCCAGAAGCCCTCGGCGCGGGAGCCGGAGGGAGTCGTCACTTCAATAAATCGCGTGCAATAACCACACGCTGAATCTGATTCGTCCCCTCATAAATCTGCGTAATCTTCGCATCACGCATCATCCTCTCAGCGGGATATTCCTTCATATAACCGTAACCACCCAGAATCTGGATTGCATCACTGGTCACCTCCATCGCCCGGTCCGAAGCATACATCTTCGCCATTGCCGAGTATCGCCCAAATTGCTCCTCGCCGCGATCAACCATCTCGGCGGCATTATAGACCAGCAACCGCGACGCCTCAACCTTCGTCGCCATGTCCGCCAGCATAAATTGAATCCCCTGGTTCTCAGCAATAGGCTTGTCAAACTGCACGCGCTGTTTAGCATAGGCTATCGCCAGGTCAAGCGCCCCCTGCGCAATACCCAGCGCCTGCGCGCCAATCCCAATGCGCGTCTGATCCAGCGTCGACAGCGCGATTTTAAAGCCATCACCTTCTCGCCCCAACAAATTCTCAGCGGGCACTTCACAGTCCATGAAAATCAATTCGGCGGTCTGCGAGCCCTTGATACCCATTTTTTCCTCGATCCGTCCCACGGCAAACCCGGGAAAATCCCTCTCCACAATAAAAGCGCTGATCCCCCGTGTTCCGGCCTGCGGGTCCGTGATAGCAAAGATCGAGTTGACCTGCGCCAGTCCGCCATTCGTAATAAAGCGTTTGGAGCCGTTAAGAATATACGTATCTCCCTTGCGCAAAGCCCTTGTCTGCATCGCCGCCGCGTCGGACCCAGAACCGGCCTCCGTCAAACCAAAAGCAGCCGTCCACTCCCCACTCGCCAGGCGGGGAATATACTTGCGCTTCTGCTGTTCGTTCCCTGCTAACAAAATAGGCATCGCGCCAAGTTGCTGCACCGCCAGAATCAAAGCCGTCGTGGCACAATGGCGCGAGAGTTCCTCGATCGCCATCACCACCGCCAGTTCGCTGGCCCCAATTCCGCCATACTCTGTCGGAAAAGGCATCGCCAGGATATCCTGTTGCGCCAATAACTCCTTCAAATCCCAGGGAAACT
>VBHS01000434.1 GCA_005881295.1 Chloroflexota bacterium | reverse complement strand
CTTTCCGCTTCTTCTTTGTGGCGCTAGCCCTCAACTTGATTGGCGGTGATTTTACCCATATTATCGCAGCGGCAATCTTCATAGCGCTTGGTGAGGCACTGTTAACGGCTGTCCCGTTCACGGGTGGTGGTGTCGGTCTAGTTGAGGCTGGCATGCTAGCGATGATCGGGCTCTTTAATCATGGGGCGCCGAATGCCTTGAACGTATCAACAGCGGCAATACTGCTTGATCGAACGATTAGTTTGTTCAGTATATTGGCGAACCAGGATATAAAAATAATCTCTAACAACTTCCAAAATTTCGGGAGATCAACGCCATTCGCTTTGTTAAAACCCACGTTTTCCAGGAGGACGCGCCATCGAAGAGTTCGTAGGAGAAAAGAGGCCGCGAGACGGCGCAAAGTTGCAAATAAAGGTCAATAACATTCGGGTACCCACAAGGAGAGATGATATCCCTTGTGGGTACTCTATTGTCTGAAATAATTGATGAGAGGCTTAGGGTATGAATAGACAACATCCTGAGATCGAGCTCTACATTAACGCCGGTGATGACGAACAAAATGCGGCTATCCAGGAGATGCTGAATACGCTTGAATTGGACCAGGTGGTCGAAAACACGCTGTTTGCTGCTGGTATTACCCAGCAGGTAATGCTTACGCTGCTAATTACCGATGAAGAAGGTATACGGGATCTGAATAAACAGTATCGCCAGCAGGACAAGCCAACCGACGTTCTCTCGTTTCCTTTGCTTGAGGAACCCCTGGTCAAGGCTCCAGCAGATGAATTATGGACGAAGAACGATGAAGGCGAGGGAGAAAAACAGGAGACCATCGAGGAGAACAGACCCGCATTTGTTACTCCTCCTGGAGTGATCACCAATCTGGGCGATGTCGTGATCTCCTGGCCGACAGTGCTGCATCAAGCCAACGCTGCGGGTCATGCGCCATCTTATGAACTCCTCTATCTGCTTGCTCACGGCGTGCTGCATCTTGTGGGATACGATGATCAGAACGAGGCAGGGTATCAGAGAATGGTCGCGCTACAGCGGTCTGTGCTGCAGTCAGTGGGGCGGAAAGCATAGCAACGATGAGCCAACCGAAATATCCACGGGGAGCGCAGAAAACAGAATGGTCGAACTTTGTTGCTGGATTTCACTATGCTTTTAGTGGTCTGTGGTATGCGCTGAGAACCCAGCGCAACGTAAGGGTGCAAGTAGTGATTGCCTGTCTTGCGATTATCATGGGGATCGTGCTGCGTATCTCTGCGGTTGAGTTTGCGATGATTTTTGTGGCGATCACCAGTGTATTTATAGCGGAGATGTTTAACACGGTTATCGAGTTGTGTGTGGACCTGGCTTCCCCTGAATATCACCCGCTAGCGAAAGTCGCGAAAGATGTGGCAGCAGGGGCTGTTTTATTGAGTGCCATGTTGTCGGTGGTCATCGGCCTATTTGTGTTAGGACCACACATTTGGGCACTAATGTACAGGTGAAGAGAGGGTGTGGGTAGGCAACTAGAGTTGATGGCTTACTCACATCCTCGCCAGATATGGTGAGATTACTTCACGCGTTCAACGTACTGACCTGTACGGGTATCGAGGCGGATTCTATCGCCAGGGTTCACGAACAGGGGGACGTTGATGACAGCGCCGGTCTCAAGTGTGGCCGGCTTAGTCACGTTGTTGGCTGTATCACCACGAACGCCAGGTTCGGCACTTTCTACTTTTAACTCAAGGAAGTTCGGTATTTCCACGGAAACGATGTTCTCACCGTCTACCAGCAATTCTACGATATCCTGCTCTTTGAGAAATTTTACGGCATCGCCGAGCATCTCTTTCGGTACCGGCTGCTGGTCGAAGGTTTCGGTATTCATAAAGATATAGTCGTCGCCGTCGACATAGAGAAACTGCCAGTTTTGATGTTCGACGCGCACCTCGTCGATCTCTTCACCGGCGCGGAAGCGCTGCTCTAAGATGCGCCCGCTCCTGAGATTTTTCAGGCGGACACGAACGAAGGCACGCCAGTTTCCAGGGCTAACGTGATGGAATTCGACGACTGTGTATAGCTCGCCGTTATAGCGGATTACCATGCCATTACGAAAATCTGCGGTTGTTGTTGCAGCCAAAAGTATCACTTTCCTCTCTATACAGCAGGAGAAGGTTTGACCATTTCTCCTGTTTCTGGTTCAAATCGAACGCCAGGGTTCCGAAAAATACTCCGCCACGGGGTAAAGGATCCATGGAGGAGTACTTCTATTGAGCAATCGATATAATTTCAGCTAATAGTTTACCACGTTCAACCAATTTTTGCGAATTGATTTACGCCAAAAGTTCAGATAGCTCGGCTGTGTACTCCACAAACCTGGCAAGACGCTTCTTCTTGAGGTTTTCGCGCAATATCCAGACAACGTCTGTATCGCCCCAGGTTGCGCAGGTGCGCATGAGTGCGAAACCTCGTTCAGGGGCAGCGGCAGTGATGACACTGACAGCGTACCCTAGCGTCTGGCGCAGCACACGAAAATCTTCGCGTTTACGATCAAAAGCGGGCGCCGAGTGCAAGCGTTCCAGGATGATAGTGAGGATAGATAAGCCAGCCTGCTGGGTTTCGGAAGAGAAAAGGAGCGAAGGCTCGGCAATGGCGGCGATAGAGGCGCGCTGTTGATAGTAGTTGCCTCGAGCAGCCATAATAGCGAGATAGTTAATGGTTTCCTGAGGCGCAGCGATCAGTAATCGTTGAAAGGCTCTTTCTACCCCCTGGCGAACGCGCCAGCAGGTACTACTGGCAAACTGATCCAGCAATTCAAAGACTTCACTGCGCCATTTCGGTAAGGCAGCGGCACAGGCACCAAACGCCACGACTCCAGAAAGCACAACAAATTCGGCGGGGGTATTACTTACTACTTTTTTATAGTCATCACTGATAAAGTAGTTCAACAATGAGCGTACTTTGTCGGGTTGTTCTTTTACAAGCTCTGCGAAGAGGTCACTCACATCATCGACCAGTTCCAGGTTGGCACGTGGTCCGGGCAGGCGACTCTGATCACGCAGGTAAAATTCCAGGGGGCGTTGGTTGCCCGTCAAAGCTCTTTCTACGAGGGATGATAACGTACTGTGAGTACTGTGCATAGTTATACGTTCCTTGCATCAAAAGTGACTATGGCAACTTATTTTGTTCTTCTCTGTCTGCCAGGGCAAGCAGAGCATAACCACATTTTATCACAAGTTTCCAGGTGATGTTTCCCCCTGTGGTAATTTACGCGAATATTCGGAGGATGTTTTCATGCCTCCTTCGCTGTGAAGGTGAGGGTGATGAGCACCTTATTTTGTGCGATAGCGATGTTTGCGAGGTTTGGCGGCTGGATCCCGAAGTCCGTCATGTATATGGTGCTGGTTGCCGTTCCCGTTATGGTCTTGCCCACTACCTTTCCCTGAACGTCAAATACCTCTTTATTGGTTTTGCCGTGCATCGCCAGGTTACCTGTCAGTTGAAAATGAACGGTTTGCCCGTCAGTATAGCTCGCCGGTAAGCCTTGCGTGCTGACAGAGATGAACGTCGCATAAGGATAGGAGTCTGTTTCCAGGGCGTGTTGTCGTACGTAGTTATCACGCCTCTCTGCATCGGTTTGCAACGTTCTTAAGTCGACTGTAATATTCATAGCTGCGACGAGGGGCGATGCGCCTGTCCGTACGCGGAAACTGCCCTGGACTGAGTGCGTCGAGCCAATCGCATCATTATTCGGTTTATTTTGAAAGACCAGATTTTCGTACACGCTATAGGTTGCTGTGGTCTGGGCAGGCACGATCTGAAATACCTGCAGACCGGTTGATGGAATGGGCGTTCCGGTGGCCGTTGCGACTCCTTGCGCAGTATGGGGCTGGCTGACGGTGCTGGCGAAGTGTGCTGAGTACAGCAGACCAGCAACGATAATGACGAGGGCAAGGCCGGTTCCGGCCAGCAGGATGTAACGTTTCTTCATAGTTCCTCCCTGGAAATAGTGAGAATATCTGGATATAGCCCTGATACTCTTCTCGTGCATGTAAGGCATGTTTGTCGTTTATAGGAATGTGTCGCGGATTCTGCTCCTTGCGCTAATTCTATAGTAAGGAAACAAGATGAGAAATAGATTGGAGATGGATGTGAAATTTCTCATCGGGCAGAGCGTTGTGCGGAGCAGGCATGAGAAATTCCTCATTTCCTTCCAATGTCCCTCTCATCGTCCCCTGTTACCCTAACCAATGCAACGTGGTCGTTTTGGGATCATTTGTTGCTGGAAGAGAAGAAAGATAACGACGGAGCTTTCATGCTCTATCATATGGTCTCTTAGAGGTCACACACTACTTTGAGCCAATGGCAATCAAGTTCGAGCAGCGGTTCTGCCGGATTCGGCGGCTCTGGTCAGCTGTACGAAATAACATCAGTGTCATGAGAGGTTTCTCATCTGTTTCCAATGGAATGCCAATAGATCTGTTGTACGCTTGAAACAGGAAATAAAGAAATCTGGTTGAATAATTGGAGATAACAATGGAAACGAATCTAATTGATTATGATACACGCGCTTCGTGGAGACCACCACAGAACCAGCACTATGAAGGCGGGCTTGTCACGCCACAGGGCATCCGGCAAGAGCTCCCACGACCACGGAATAGAGGGCTGCAGCAGCGCGGTGTGGGTCAGAAGCCCAGAGCAGCGGAGAAGATGCCCAAGACGCGAGCGCTGGCCTTAGTCAGGACCTTGAAGAGATGGCTCGTTGTTGCCTCGATCGTGAGCTTCGGCACGTTCGGCGGACTGGTCGCATTTCACCAGGTTGGTACTACCGCCAGTCAGATCTCGTCGGGATCTTCCAAGACGAACTCGACATCAAGTTCATCATCTAAAAATAGCAATAATTTCTTAAAACAGCAAGGAGGAAATACCAGTGGAACAAGTAGCTCATCGTCAAGCAACTCTTCAACAAGCAAATCTTCGTCAAGCAACTCTTCAACAAGCAGCTCTTCAACAAGCAGCTCTTCGTCAAAACCCGTCACCGGAACCAGCACCTCCTGACTATAGCACTCCTGCTGGTATGCGCCGCGAAGAGTTCCGGGCGATGGGG
>VBHS01000433.1 GCA_005881295.1 Chloroflexota bacterium | reverse complement strand
GTCTTTCTGTCCTCGCACATCTTGAGCGAGGTCGAACAGACCTGCACGCGCGTGGGAATCATCCGCGCGGGGCAACTGGTGCGCGTCGGTGGCGTGGCCGAACTGAAGGGCATCAAGCGCTACAACATCACGATCACGTTCACCAATGCTGTCCCTGCCGAGGCGTTCGAGCAGCTTCCCGGTGTGGCACAGGTGGAGACGCTGGCCGATGGGCATGCGCTGCGCCTGACGATGCAGGGTGAGGCGGACGCGGTGATCAAGGCAGCAGCGCACTATGCTGTCGTTACCCTGGCCAGTCATGAGCCCAGCCTGGAAGATATCTTCCTGCGCTACTACGAGGGCGATGGCCAGGCCCCCAAGGAGGCGAGCCATGTGGTTTAAGAGCATCTACCTCAAAACCCTGCGTGAGTTCCGCATTGCCATACTGGGCTGGGGTGTGGGCATGGGTCTGCTCATATATGTGGTCCTGGCTGCCGTCCCCTCGCTGATAGCAACGTCTGCGGCGCGGGCCTCGGTCGTCAGTCTGGGCGGCACCTTTGCCTGGATTGCCGAGCCCATCGCGTTGGACACCCCCGGCGGCTACGTCACCTGGAAATACGGCCTGACGCTCTTGATCATTGCCATCTGGCCGCTTATAGCGTGCAGCCGCCTGCTGCGCGGCGAAGAGGAGCGTGGCTCCCTGGATGCCCTGCTCTCGCTGCCGCGTGGGCGCGTGCGCGTCGTGCTGGAAAAGCTGGCCGCCGTGTGGACAGCCCTGCTGGGGATAGGCCTGCTCATCGCGCTGCTGGCCTTTGCGGGCGGCAAAACCGCGAGCGCGGACTTTGGCCTGGGCGATGCCTTGCTCTTTGGCCTGAATGTGGCGCTCATCTGCGGCGTCTTCGGGTCAATTGCGCTGCTGCTCTCCCAGTTCACCCAGGAGCGCGGCACAGCGTCTGGCCTGACGGGTGGCTTGCTGCTGGTCTTCATTGTGCTTGATATGGTCCATCGTGTCATCCCCGGTACCGAATGGCTGTCGCGCCTTTCCCCGGTCTACTACTACAATTTGAGCAAACCCTTAGTGCCAGATTCAAGTTACGGCGTGCCAAGTTCAAGTTACGGCGCCAATCCTGGCGCCATGTTGGTCCTGCTGGCGCTGTGCGTCCTCTTGAGCGGAGCCGCCGTCTGGCTCTTTGCGCGACGCGATGTCGGTGGGGTGGTGGCGCTGCCCAGCTTCCTGCGCCTGCCTGAGCAAGCTGTGCAGCCAGCGCGCGCCCTGCCGGTGAATGCCTGGTCGCTGCGCTCGGTGTATACGCGCAGCCTGGGGATGATTGTGGTTCCCGCGTGCTGGTGGACGCTGGTCATCGCAGGGTTTGCCGCGTGGACGGTCGTCATCGTCAAGCAAATTGAGACGCAGATGGCCAGCCTTTACGCAAGCTCACCGCTCCTGAAGGATGTGATCACCAGGGTCGGCGGGGGCGATATCTCCACCAACGCCACCCTCCTGAGTTTTCTCTTTGTTTTCTTGCCGCTGCTGTTGATGGCCTTTGCTGCCACCCAGGCCAACCGCTGGTCCGCCGATGAAGAGGATGGACGGCTGGAGTTGGTGCTGTCCACGCCGCAGCCACGCTTGCGGGTACTGTTGGGGCGCTTTGCTGCGCTCACCACCGTGACAATCATCATTGGGATGCTGACTCTGGCCGCCACGGCGGTGGCCTCGCTAGCCACGGGCTTGCAGTTCGACTGGGGCAACCTGGCTGCAGCCACGCTCAGCATCATTCCACTGGGGCTACTGGTGGCTGCCATCGGCTATCTGTTCTCAGGCTGGCTGCGCACGGCGGTGGACACCGGCCTCTTGAGCTTCTTGCTGGTGATCTGGTTCTTCATTAGCTTTATTGGGCCAGGGTTGAACTGGCCGGACGCGACGCTGCGCCTGTCCGCCTTCTACTACTATGGCACGCCGCTGCTGCATGGTCTGCCGCTCCTGGATACGCTGGGTGTGCTGGCGGTTACCGTCGCGGCGCTGGCGGTGGCGTCGGTGCGCTTTGTGCGCAAGGACATTGGGCGATGAAGTGAGTAGTAAATTGGGTCAAAGCTGCACGAAGTTTGAGGCGAACGTGGGAAAATCAGCGCGAAACAGAGGAATTGACGTGGAACGTTGCTCAGAACCCTCTTGAGACGCTCGATCTCTCAGAGAGGAGTTGGGAGAGTTTGGCTGGTGTATCTGCTTCGTCCAATGGGGTATACACATTCACTTTGAGATCTGGCGCGTCAAACACCTGAAACGTGAGATGCTCAAACAGGAGATAGCCTGCTTGTGGATGATTGAGCGTTTTGTGTCCTTCTGGCGCACCGAGCACCTCATGATCGGGCCACTTCGTTCCAGGCCACAACATCCCATCGTCGTCCTAAGACAAAGGCTGGACTGAGACCCTGATGATCGAGGAAGTGCTGTAACGTCGCACTCACGGTCTCAGGCTCCATTGCCCTCTCTGGAGGGGGTTGTTGGTGAGCTAAGAAGAAGAGATGTTCTCGCTCATTGGCATTCAAGTGCAAGGCCTGGACGAGGCTTTCTCTGGTAAGACATTCTTTGGCGCTGCGACGAATACGAATAGCGAGCTTGCCCCAGGGAAGGCTGTGCTCAGTGCTCTCAATCGCTCGCAGCAAAATCGCGGATAACACGAATAGTCTACATGGAGGGTTTACTGACGTCCCGACCGGAGCCGCTCAAGAAGAATTGGGCCAATGATCGAAATGGCAGTAAACGCTCCATACGTCAACGATGCCCATCCGATTGTTTTGCGCGTGGTCGATTGCTTGTCTTTCATGAATAGATTGCTCCTATTGCGCCTCGTGAGGCTCGACCTTCTGGCGGACTTCTTCCATATATCGTTTCGCCTCAAGGTGTGTTTGAATATTCATGAACTTTGCTGTACGGCTTGCCTGTGCATCCGGAGGCGTTGCCTGTAAATCCCTTAAGAAAGCAACATGTAAGAAACCCTGTAGCGAGGAAGGTACTGGCTCCGTTGCAGGAGCGGCATCTGTAACGAGTAGCCTGGTTGCAGCACTTGCTACGGTATCACCTGGGCACCTACGGCAGATACCCGCACACCCAGTTGTCTAAAATCAAAGTGGTTGATGTCGTTTGCCGGATCGGTTGTGGCATCTCCGGGAGCAACGGTTTGAGGCGGGGGAACATGATCATAAAAGCCGCCGTGCTCATCGTACGTGATGATCAGTACACTACTTTCCCAATGAGGTGAATTACGAATCGTCTCATAAATCGTCTTCAAAAGCCTCTCGCCGCGCGTCACATCATCCTTAGGATGTTGCGAATCCCCACAGGTAAAATCCCCCACAAAGGCATGTCCATAATTCGGCTCGATAAATGCGTAGGTTGTAGTATACCCCGGGTTATTCAGATCACCGCTAAAATCCTTAAAGTCCTTGAAGCGTCCCTCCAGAGCACGAATGTTCATACCGCTTATGGCGAGTGATTGCGGGAACGCATCTCCCTTATAGATAGTCCAGCCTAGATTCGCTTTATCAAACCTATTGTAAATCGTTCCGTTCTCAAATGTATACCCCCTGAAGAGGATAGCATCGGCCATCGTCTGAGGTGCCGGACTATGGTCCAACCCGGCTGATGATGCCGCGTGGACAAAGAAGCGGTTGGGCCACGTTGGCCCTGGCATCGATGAAAACCAGTGATCGCACACCGCGAATTCCTGTGCCAGGGTTGTAAGGACAGGGAGCTGATCAGGAGCGTAACATTTCATAATCTCGCCCGGGTTGGCTGGATCAATCTTGCTATAACTTATGACGAACCCACTATTATTGATACGAGGATAATTGCCTTCGGCTCCGCACAGTTGCTCCTTCACATCATTGAATTCATGGCCAGGATCATAAAGCATATTCCAGTCAGCTGGGGAACTAGCATATACCTTATTGCCATGAAGGTCCAGGTTCCAGTCGTTCCTCGCATTCAGTCCGTCAAGAGTTGTTGGCTGTCCGCTCACAGCATCGATACCATGTATATTAGAGAGACCTAACATGTGATCGAATGACCTGTTTTCTAACATCACTACAAAGACATGTTTGATGCGATCTTGTAGATTTATGTTGGAGGTCATCTGCTTGTATCCTTTCCAAAATTTACCATGTGCATAGCACAAAAAGACTTTAACTGCCATATACTAGAGTTCTCCTGCCTGTTTTCCCTTCCATTGTTTCGCGCTGATTTTCCCACGTTCGCCTCAAAATTCGTGCAGCTTTGACCCAATTTACTACATATCTCCTCTTCTCGATTCCGTTGACTGATCGGCAATTAAGGTTTGTACCCAAAGTCTGGCATCGCCATCCAGCGTTCCCTGAGATAGTGTGCCGCCATTTTCGGCTTGCGTTCTCTGGTGAACACCCCCTTTTTGTTGCCCTGGACGCGCATAA
>VBHS01000432.1 GCA_005881295.1 Chloroflexota bacterium | reverse complement strand
GCCACGTGTGTTCTACCCCAAGTGGATCAACGGCTTCGTGTTCAAGTTGCCAGGCGACAATCCCTTTCCGGTGTTTATACCGCTCCACAAGACGAGTGATGAATGCTGTTGCGGCCGTAAGGAGTGACGGGTAAGCGGACGGCTTGATAAGTGTACGTTCTGGAAATGGGCGCCTCAGATGGTGGGCTGGCACAAAGAACTCGGGATAGCTAAAGGTCTTCAGTGGGCCAACACACAGAACAATATGCTTACCTGCTCGTTCGGCCGCATCGATCTGCCAATCAAGCTCATCAATGTGAAATACCCCTGGTTCAGGTTCAATACGATTCCAGTAGGCCCCCAATCGTATGAGTTGAAACGGATAGGCGAGCAATGTTTGCAGGGTCGTTCGCGCATCTAATCCAAGCACGTCAACTTGCGGTGTGCGAAAGCTACGCAAGGTCTTCTGCAAAGTTTTTTCTGTTTCCTTCATGTGAACTAACTCGCCTCAGCAAAGTATTCAAAAAGCACCGTGGAAAGGAAAAACCAGATGGGAAGAAACTTCATGATGCCCTTCGTAAAAGATGCTCGTTGGCTCTTATACGTATACCATGATTTAATCTTTGGAAAAACGCTGACCCCTATGAATATTTTATGCGTGGGGAAGGCCCGTTTCTCTTGAACATGTAGGTCCGTGGCCATATCTTCAGGCTGTTCGACTCTTGCCAGCATCCTTTTGGGGAGTGTCACATACCATAAAGGAATCTCTTGAAATCTGGTCTTTTTCAACTCAGTGATGATCTCAGAACAGGTGATATGATCTGCGTGACCATAGAACCCGGCGAGATCGTAGGTGATTAGAAGATCAGGTTTTTCCTGTTCGATCGTCATATCAATGAACGTCGTCAGCTCCTGCTTTTTATCGTGCAAATCCCCATCGCCAAAGTCTTCCTGGATGAGCCTGGAGATACCAAGGATTGCAGTAACTGCCTGGGCTTCTCTCGTTCGAATATCCTTGAGGCTTACATCGAGTGTCGCGTTCGGCGTTCCTCTTTCTCCTTTGGTCAGAATCGCCAACGTCACGGCATTCCCTCCTCTTGATACATGATGAAGGAAACCCCCACAAGTGATGGCTTCATCATCTGCATGAGGGAAAATAGCAAGCACATGGTGAAACTGCCTCACATCCCTCAAAGGAACAGAAAAATCCGTGACAACAAGAAAGCCTGTCATCCAAAGGAGAGGAATGATGAGGAAAATAATCAACAGGATCACCAACGTTTTCTTCCTGCTTTCTGCATACCAGTCGCCGCTGCCGCGCTGCTAGAACACCAGGGGAATGAAGCGCTTGGTGCCATGCATGTATTCAACGTACGGTTGGCCGATGGTCTGGCTGAGCGCCCTCTCTTCAACGCTTACCCGGTACATATGGCCAGACAGCACGCACAAAAGCAAGGCGACCAGGCTGGCCCAGTTTGCCACTGCGAGACCTACCCCCAACATAGTCAAGAACGTACCGCTGTAGGCAGGGTGGCGAATATAGCGGTACGGGCCGGTTTGCACCACCTGCTGATCGGCGGATACCGCGACATCGCGGGTAAAGTAGCGCCCCAGCATCCATATAGCGTACCAGCGCAAGGCGACGCCGAGGAGGATCAAGGTCACTCCGATGCCAAAGAGTGCTGTTCGATGCCAGACTATAGCTGCTGCCGGAAACAACCCGGCGAGCAAGAAATTCAAAGCAAGGCCGACCCACTGTAGTCCGATCAGGATGCCCATGGAGCCACGATCCTGTACCGATGCTTCTTTTCTGGACGCCTTCGCCATTTGCTTGAACGCGCCGATCATTTCCGGAACATTCCAGATCAAACAAGCAGCCAGGAATATCCTGGCCGCTCCCACGTTAGTATAGATCAATGGTAGCAAAGATATCCTCTTTCATTACAAACCATGACCATTTATAAATTGTCGCCCGGGACCCAGTTTTGGGCCCAGCGCTGATCGATCAAGTCACCGGCACGCTGGTAGCGAATGTCGGTGGAGAGCCGGGTCCTGCCCAATGGATCGCGGTTCAGCGTGGCGGCATGGATCATATAGGGACTGTGGATCACCATATCCCCGGCCTCATAGTCGGCGATCAGCCAGCGGCTCTTGAAACGATCAGCCATTTCCACCACGTTAGTACTGATCCAGCCGTTCTCGCGCATGTTGCGATTGAAGGCACTGATGCGTTCTTCCGGAGGAAGATTGGCGTTATTCGCGCGAAACTCGGCCTCCATCTGGCGTCCCACCGCGTCTGAATGCTCCAGGTAGATCAAGCCTCCCATTTCGACCGGGATATCGCCCAGCGGTATCCAACTGGTACACAGTTTGTCGGTCCCTGCGCGCAGGTAGATCAGGTCGTAGTGTCCGCCCGTGCAGTGGCTATCGCCAGGGTGGGTGAAGCGCATGATCTTTCGCTTATGCAAGTAGGGTTGTCCCTCCAGAAACTCCTGATAGAAGTTCCAGAGACGGGACATGGTGCAGAAATCCTCGAACTCTTGCGAACCGACGATATCAAAGAACGTTTTCGCTCCAGAAGAGATGGTCTCAAAGAAATGACGACGGAAGTCCAGAATGGCGTCTTGATCAAAGAACCCCTTCAGCCAGAGGTAGCCGTTCTGTCGAAACTTTTCCCGCAACTGCTCCAGTGGCAGGTCTGCATCGGTCGGCTCGAGCCAACCCAGTCTCTCCGGTGTCATTTCCAGTGTATAACCATTGCTGACCAATGGCTCGTTGAGAGATCTCATGCAATCGCGTTCCTTTCTAAAGGGGAAGGGCAGGCCCCGAGACTAATCGCGGGGCCGCCCAGAACGTTCCAATCGTTCGCGCATCTGCTCGAAAGTTGTGCCATCGATCTCGCCGCTTGCATAGCGCCTGCGCAGGATCTCCAACGCGTTCGGCTCCAAAGGCGCGTCATAATGCGCGGAGATCGGCCCGCGCCTGTCTCTCCAGCCGAACCAGCGGCTCGCACCCCAGCAGAAGAATATAATCAACCCTATCCAAAACAATGGCAGCAAAGGCCAGAATCCAAATCCCCAAAACATATACGTCCTCTCTTTCTTTCTTATTCTCTATTATTTTCATGGTTGGTTCAACAAACTCGTTGTTTGAGTCTGTATCCTCAGTATATACTGTGAGCGTGACAGGAGCATGAACATTGCCACCATGTTTTGTCATCAATTTGTCATCAACGTTTCATTCCTCCGCCATGTTCAAAAGTGGCAGGCGTACTTCAAAGAGCGTGCCGGCTCCAATTTTGCTCTCCACGCGTATCTCGCCACCATGAGCCTGGACAATCCACTGCACAATGGATAGGCCCAGCCCGCTGCCGCTGGGCTCCCCGTACCCTGGCTTGCTGCTCAGCGCAGGCCCCTTCTGCCTGCGCGAGCGCGCCTTATCCACGCGATAGAAGCGCTCAAACAGATAGGGCAGGTGATCATTTTCAACGCTGGCCAGGGCTATATCGCTCAGATCGACCTCTTGCAGATCCAGCGTCATCTGTCCTGTATCGGCCCGCGCCAGGAGCAGCAAGCTGTTGACAGTCGCCGTCATTTGCTCGTTCTCGGCCTGGATCTGTTCCAGCACGTGCCGGTATGCCTCTGGTTGCTCGAGCTGCGTCAGTGCCCGGTTGATCTCCAGGTCAATAATGGTCAGCGGCGTGCGCAGTTCATGGCTGGCATCGGCGGTGAACTGCGCCTGGCGTTTGAAGGCAGCCTCCAGGCGCGCTAGCATGTGATCAAAGGTGGCAGCCAGTTCGCCGAACTCGTCCCTGCTCTGCAAATGCAGGCGGCGGCGCAGATCGGTCACGCTAATCTCGTTGGCTGTGCGGGTAATCATTTTCACGGGTCGCAGCGCTTTGCCCGCCAGCCAGTAGCCGCCAATCGCCGCGACCAACAGCGCCAGCGTGCCGTGAAATAGCCAGATCTCCAGTAAGGAGATGGAATGTGGGCGTGGCAATCCCACCAGGAGAGAAGCGACGCGCGCGTTCTGGTTCAGCACAGGTGTAATCAGGACGCGATAGGTAGTATCCCGGGCCCACCAGCCATAGGAGTGGTTCTGGGAAGTAGTGAGATCGATCATCTCCGAGTTCTGCTCGGCCCTCGCCCGCAGCTGCTGGATCTCGCTGCTCGTCAGAGGGCCGCGCGCGTCCAGGACGCTTCCATCGGGACGCAGCAGCAGCACCATCTCCTGCGAGGACTGGTAAAGACGAAGAGCAGTGAGCCTCTGGCGATCCGGCAGGGCCTGCCTGTAGGTCTGCGCGAATTGCTGGCTATCCTGGTACAATTGCGTCTCTAGCCTGCTCTCGGCTGCATCGCTATTCAGGAAGGTCTGAGTAACATAAAGACTGCCGCCAAAGAGGCACATGATAAACGCCACCATTGCCAGGTACCAGAGGGTCAGGCGAGTCCGCACGCTCGAGGTCAGGGAAACGTGGAAGTGATGCTGCGCCGGTCGTTTCATGTGTCACCCTCGCTCTGATGGCGGTTGCAGGCGATAGCCAACGCCGCGAACCGTGGTCAGCAATTTGACCGCGAACGGGGCATCGATTTTCCGCCGCAGCCGGCGGACATACACATCAATCACATTCGATTCGCATTCAAAGTCATAGTTCCAGATATGCTGCTCGATCATCTCGCGCGTGACCACCTGGTTAGGGTGATACATCAAGTATTCAAGCAAGGCAAACTCTTTCGGTGTCAAATCGATGAGTTGTCCTTCACGCTCAACGCTGTGGGTGACAGGGTCGATCACCAGGTCTTCCAGGGTCAGTCGCCCGGTTTTATAGGGCTGCTGGCGACGTAACAGGGCGCGCAGGCGCGCCAACAATTCGCGCATAGCAAACGGTT
>VBHS01000431.1 GCA_005881295.1 Chloroflexota bacterium | reverse complement strand
GGCGAAAAAGGCGGCAGTAGCAACTACCCATTGCATAGAGAAGCTCCTTTGTATGGCTGCTTTCGTCAAGCGAAGCAGCTTCTTGTCCCTGCTCCGTTGAAGCAAGGATGACGCTATGTAGCCTGAACCTTTGCATAGCGTACACGTGGGGCGTAATGAAAAGCGTAGGCCGGGGCGTAAAAATGGATGTTCAGACGAAGCGCGTGACAACAAAGGCGAAGACGACACCCAGTACGGTGAGGACGAGGGTGAAAGCGGTACTCTTATTGCTGTGTGCCTGCGGCAAGATATCGCTTGCTCCAATGTAGAGCAGAAAGCCGGCAAAGAAGCCCAGGTAGTAGGGCAATCCAATGGAAGGAATTGTGAAGAACATAGTGGAGATGGCACCAGCCACAGGTGCCCCCGCGTCAACCAGCAGCAGGAGGAAGGAACGGCGAGAGGTGTTCTTATTGACGAGCATCAACGTGACGGTGTTGAGGCCATCGGAGAAGTCGTGGGATATGACGGCAATTGAAACGATCAGTCCAACGGCGGTGCTCACCTGAAAGCCAAGGCCAATGCCGACGCCATCCAGAAAGCTATGACCCGTCAGCGCAACTGCCGAGAGGACACCCACCAGCGGATGCTGATGCACGGCGTACTGCTCTTCATGAGAGAAGTGAATGAGTATGGACTTCTCGACGATATGAAAAAGGAGAAAGCCGCCCATCAGTGCAAGCATGGGTCCCGTACTATCCAGATGCAGGGCGTAGACGAGCCGGAAAATCTCCGGCAACAGGTCAAAGGACACCAGGCCTACCAGCACGCCCGCCGTAAAACCCATTATCAGATAGAGATGATCGCGATAGCGCAGCCCGAAAAGACCGCCTACCAGCGTCGAGAAGAACGTCGTTAGCGATAGAAGAATAGCGCTCATTTCTTTCTTTTCATCCTTCTACTTTATATATGATCAGGGAGGCAAAAACGCCAACGTTCACAAAACACAGCAATGCGTCGTGATAGGCGGCTGGCTCACCCCCCAAGTATATTGACTGCGCGGGAGATCAGTATCCCGACCACTGTGAGTGAAAGCAGCGCTTCGACCATCATGAGCACCTTCGCCAGTCTTGTGAGCGGATAGGTATCAGCGGGACTCAGCGCGGTTGCCGCGGTAAAGGCGACGAACAGGTAATCAAGAAAATGCGGTACCCAATGCTCTCCAGCTGCTTGTTGTGGAAACAGAAAATCCGCGGCGCGATGCCCAGAGCGATGGCGCTCCCAGGGACCTCCTCCGTCAACTTCCCAATACCACAAGGCGAAGACCAGGATATTGAAGGACCACAGCACGGCCGCAGCCCGTAATAGATTGGTCGCGTGTTTATCGGTGGGTAATGTGAGAATGAAAAGCACGACCCCGACAACGAGTGCCAATGTGCTCACGCCGAGGGGAACCAGCACGAGTATACGCCTGGCTGTATGTGAGAGGTTCCATGCTGTCATGACATCGATGACAAGAGGGACCACAAACACCCCTTCCACGACCAGCAGGAGCCAGTTCGGACCGATGATCACATTTGATGGAAGAACCAGGTAGAGCAGGCCAGTCAGCAGGATTCCGGCGAGGGCAGCGACACGTGGAACCACCACTTCCTCAGCGTCATTTGAATCCTGATGATGCATCTGTTTTCTCCTAATGTACTGTTCTTTCCGGTACACTGATACTCCTTCCAACAGATGTTGCGTTTACACGTCTACCTATGCTGATGACCCTCTACTGCTCGGGCATATGTTGCCAAAGCAGACAGGGGCGATATCGGATATGATTTCAGAGGCAATCATCAGATAGGCCTGACGACTCCAGCAGAACGGTCAGAGTCACTGAGCTAATCGTACCCGGCTAGCGTAATGAGAAGCGTTGCTAAGAGCGTGAAAAGGTGACTGGCCAGGTGCGCTCCATCCGGACTCCATGCCACCCGACGGATCCTGGTTGGCTGCCCGCGACCCGCCCACCGGCGAGTCCCGGTGGCCACTTCCCACACCTGCACCCCGTGCTGATAGCTCACAGAGGCGAGTTGGTTGCTTTGGGGTAGCTGAGGCCTGCCTCCCACTCCGCCACGGCGCGCCGGGAGGCGCCAAGCCGGTCAGCCAGTGCCACTTGCGTCAGGCCGATGTTGGTGCGCAGCGTCAGCATCATCTGAGCGAAGGCATAGTCTCGCTTTCTGTAAGAGTATCTCTTCACGAGCGGTTTCCATTCTGCGTGACCCGGCGGAGCGAAAATTATGCAGCGATGTGAAGTGACAGGTCAACTGTTGAACAGTGATTTCCCCTGGCAACACCGGTATACTGATAACTACCGGGTGTGCCTGCTACGTGGGTCAACGCCTGTCTGGGTGGGATGGGGCACTGCCAAGCGAACCCATCCCACCCATAAATTCTCCCCTCTATGATAGCAGATTTTCTGCAGAGTTGCACTCTCTCAGGTGATCGCGCCCAACGCGTGCAGCGTCGCCTTCTGCGCCTCGGTCAATCCCTGATCCCGGTAATATCGAGGCGCTCGTAGGGTGGTCGCCCCGCAGTGTGCCAAGCCTCTCGCCGCTCTCTAGATCCCACAGGATGGCTGACCTTGCGTTCTTTCTTCGATCTCTGGATCATGCACCACCTGTTGAGGAAGAGACGGGAGCTGTGAGAAACTGGTCGACGACCTGCGCGAGTTCCCGTGCACTCGTCCCCAGTCCCAGGTGTCCGTCGTGGAAGATGTAGAGCTTCGAGTGCGGGATCAGGCGATGCATGATCTTCGCGTTGACCAGGGGGACAAGCGGGTCGTCATCGCCATGCAGAATCAGTGTCGGTTGCCGGAGCTTGCGGAGCCAGAAGATACTGGTCCAACCCACTGCCCCCAGCATTTGATAGAAGTAGCCGAGCGCGCTACCAAAGTGTGTGGTTTGCGCGAACTCGTGCGCTAGCTCGGGCTGAGTGCTCACCTTTCCCCCGTAGATTTCTCCAGCGATCTGCTCCATATAGATCGAGTCCTGATAGCGTCGTGACGTGGCTATTTTCGCCAGTGCCGAAGGACGGCCGGGAACCATGAGTGCCCCGGTTCCCGTGCTGACCAGGATCAGCCGCCGACAACGAACAGGGTATTGAAAAGCGAACTGCT
>VBHS01000437.1 GCA_005881295.1 Chloroflexota bacterium | reverse complement strand
CACGATGGCATCGAGCGCTACATGACCAGCTTCACCTACCAGGGCGACGTCCCCAAACTTGGCTGGATCGTGCCTCTCCCCGCCGTTCCTTTGAAGATCGAGGAGGGTGGTGGATGGACCCTGCAACGTCTCGCACTTGAAACACGTCCCCAGCCTATCTTAGATCGCACCTTGAACGCCGCGGCCCCTACCGCTGGTGTGCAGGTGTTGCAACAGGTAAAGATCGAAGCGCTCGATATCACAGTGCTCAAAGGCAGTGGACAGGCAGTACTTGACTGGGCATCCAGCAACGGCTTCACCCTCGACGGAGATACCCGCGACCACCTCCTCGCCTACGCCAATGGAAGTCCCATTTTCATGGCCGCGAAATTCGATACCAGCAGGGCAAGAGCGCGTCACCAGTTGCAAGGAGATGGCGCACCGATATTGATTACCATGAAGATACCCCATATCTGGATACCCCTTGAAGTGCTGGCGCTTGACGGCCAACAGGTCCAGGCAGACATCTACCTGCTGACCGACATCCCCGTCAACACGGGCGATCTGGAAGCAAAAGTTGGTCAATCCGCTGTAGGTGCCGGTGTGCCAGGTGCTCCCGGCATGAAACTGTCGTTCCAGGAAAAGATGACCCCGTTGCTGTACCACGATCTCTCAACCGACCGCAACATGGGGTGGGTGCGGCCAGATAGCTGGTTGACCTACTTGAGCCTGGATACACCGAGCACAACGGTTACCTATGACATGGGCATCACCTCCACAGGAATTATTCGTTTGGCGCACTTTGGCACATCGCCAATGGCTGTCGCTGATGGTCAAAGTACTCACGAACTTCCAGCATGGCTACCAACCCTGCCAATGGGAACTCCTCAGGTTACGCAGACGCTGGCCCTCCTGCTGGTCATTGTGAGCGCAATCTTCCTGGCCTTTCGAGTAAGGGTGAACGTACCTCCGGTCTCTGACCGGAGGCTTCTACGCCGTTGCCGACGTGGGCCGCGTCCCGACCGAGAGTTGTTGGTAGCCCAGATTCAGGATAAGCTTTGCCGAGTTGGTGTCCCGGTCCAGTTCGATGCCGCATGAGCAACTGTGCCACCGCTCCGACAGGTCTTTTTTGACGACCGCGCCACATCCTGAGCAAAGCTGTGATGTCAGGAATGGATTCACAAAGACGACAGTACGCCCGGCCCATGCTGCCTTGACGCTCACCATCGCTGTCAACGTGCTCCATCCGGCATCTAAGATCGACTTGTTTAACCCCGCCTTTGCACTTGCACCATTTGGGAGATACTTCCCGTTTTCATCCTGCTTTGCGGCTGGTGCTTTCGTCAGGTTCTTGACCCGCAAATCTTCAAACACGATGACTTGATACTGATTGACCAGCTTGCGTGAGGCTTTGTGCTGAAAGTCTTTCCGTTGGTTGGCGATCTTGCGATGACACGTTGCTACCCGTTGTACTGCTTTCTTGCGCCGACGGCTCCCGCGCTTTTTTCGTGAGAGGGCTTGCTGTGCTGCTGCTAACTTCTTCTCGGCTTTACGGAAATAGCGGGGATGGTCAATAAACTCGCCGTTGGAGAGTGCCGCATAGTGGCTCACACCCAGGTCAATGCCCACATCTTCGTGACTTGTGGGGAAGGGGTCCGGCTTGCCGATTTCACAGGTGAAAATCGCGTAAAAGTGTTCTCCCTCACGCTTGATCGTCAGCGTTTTGATCGTACCAGCTATGTCCCGGTGCAGGTGCAGTTTGACCGTCCCGATCTTGCTCAGTTTCAGATTGACTCGGACGATGCCTTTTTTGGCTGCTGGTCGGGCCGCAGCATCCAGTTTCCAGCCTGCCCCATCGGGATAGGTAAACGAGTCGTAACGGTTGCGTCCCTGGAAGCGTGGATAGCCGGGTTGTTCGCCATTGTGCACACGCCGAAAGAAATCGTCATAGGCCCGCTTGAGGCGCAAGATCACATCTTGCAGCACATGCGAAGCGATCTCTTGATACTCTGGTCTCTCCTCTTTGATGTCTACCAGTTCACGTTTTTGCTCGTAGTAGCCAAGAGCATACTCTCTCGTCAACTGGAATGTCCTCTGGGTCGGTTTGATGCGGCGCAGAGAGGCACATGATCTGCCTGCACGTTGAGAGCCCCTAGCGTCCAAGTGGTGGCTTCGCAGATGCGGCGTATTTCTTGTTCGAGAAACAGGGTAAGCTTCCCGGTCATGATGCGTTGACGATAGTTCGAACACCAGACGAAGTGAGAGGCCAGCTTATACGTGACGTGTTTGGTGTGTTGTGCATCCATACACGTCAGTGTAACACATGTTCTATCCCTTGTGAAGTCCCTGTTGGGGCCGCCTTACCCCTACTTGAAAGCTAGGGGGATGCAGCGGCCCTCGTCCTTCCTCAAACGTACTTCATCTCGACAAACCGCCCGCGCAAGGCGTTCACCTGTGCCTTCACATCCTTGCCGCGAATAGCGTCATGCATGAGCTGAGCCAGTTCACCCATCGCCCGTTCGTCCATGCTAAAACGGGTCATTTCGAGCACACCGATACGCAGGCCCGACGGATTACGTGGATCGGCATCGCCCGGTACCATGTTATAGTTGACGATGATATCGTTGGCCTCAAGACGTTTAGCGACCTCGACGCCACCACCCCACGCTGAGACATTGACGGCGATCATATGGCTCTGCGTGTAGCCAAATTCGCGCGCCTCAACAGGTGTGCCCAGTTCATCCAGGCTGCGGCCAAGCGCCTGCGCGTTTCGTACAATCTGCCCCGCGTACTCCCGGCCAAACCGCTTCATTTCGCGCGTGACAACTACTAAAGCAGGCAATGTGTTCAAGTGGTGGTTACTGGAGGAACCAGGGAAAACACCGCGATCAGCGGCAGGCCAGAATTTCTTCTCGTCTTCAGCATCCAGGTTGCCCAGGATAACGCCCCGCTGCGGACCAGGGAAGGTCTTGTGCGTGCTGCCGGTCATCCAGGTTGCTCCCTCGTGCAAAGGCGATTGAAACTGGCCTCCCGCCACCAATCCCAATACGTGTGCACCGTCGTACAGCAGCGGAATATCTTTCGTTTTACAGAAGGCAGCAACCTCCGCGACGGGTTCTGGAAAGAGGAAGAGGCTCTTCCCCATGACCACAAGTTGAGGTGACACCGTATCGATGACTTCAATAGTCTTTTTCGCGTCGATATGATAGTGATCGGGGGTCAATGGGAAGTAATGCAGGTGTATAGAATTCTCGCTACCCAGTTTCAACGACTGACCGCGGCTCTGAATGCGGCGTCCGAATACACCTACTGCTCCATGACTGATATGACCACCAGCATCGGTTGAGTTCGCGACAATGGTATCACCTCCGCGCAGCCACCCCAGGGCGATAGCAGTATTCGCCGCGTTGCCGCTAATAGGCCGCACATCGGCCTGCTTGACGCCAAAAAGCTCAATGATCTCATCATGGGCCATTCGTTCGATCTGATCAATATAGCGCGTCCCCTGGTAATAGCGGTTGACCCTGTTTCCTTCGTTTGGATGACCCTCGGCGTAGCGCCCCATAAAATCAGAATTCTGTACCCGGCGCACTGCCTCGCTAGGAGTATTCTCGCTGGCAATCAGGTTGATAGTCTGCGTCTGTCGCCACCGATTTTGCTGTTCAATAATATTCTCGATATCGCTAATGTCTACTGTCATGTAATCTGCTCCCTCTTGCTGTAGCTACACTTCCAAAATATGTCTTTCAGTATAGCAGCAGATAGAAGCCAGAACAATAGATGCATCGATATCTCCCGTGTTTTGAGATAGTAAATTTTTTGGGTTGAACAAACTGCCCAATGCTGCTATACTACCTCATACCGAACTGGACGAGTGTAATGCGACACAACCTTTTACCCTGGACCGAACCAACCACTGGTATTGGGAGCATGGGTGGTCTATGAGAGGTCAGTTCACCAAGTAGTCTGGCTGTGTAGGTCACTTCTGTATAGAAACTCAGGAGGATTACAAGATTCTATGAAGGTTTATAGGGCGGAACAAATTCGCAACGTGGCGTTGATTTCCCACGTTGGAGCCGGTAAAACATCTCTAGTAGATGCGGCACTATTTGATAGCGGTGCCGTCACCCGGCAGGGCAAGGTAGATGAAGGTAGCTCAATCTCCGACTACGATCCTGATGAATTAAAACGGCATATATCACTGAATGCCAAAGTGTTACCCGTTGAATGGAAGAATCACAAGATCAACTTCATTGATACTCCCGGTTATGCCGATTTCGTGGGTGAAGTTAAAGCGGGTCTACGCGTAGCCGATGCCGCCTTAGTGGTGGTAACGGCGGAAAAAGGCGTCGAGGTCGGTACCGAACTTACCTGGCAATACGCTGATGAGCGGAACTTACCACGGATGGTCCTTATCAATAAACTGGATCGTGAAAACACCTCGTTCGATACAGCGCTCAAATCATTGCGGGATCAATTTGGCCTCAAAGTCGTTCCCCTACAAATACCTATTGGTGAACAGTCGAGTTTCAGGGGCGTTGTTGACCTCGTTTCGCAGAAGGGCTACACCTTTGAGGGTGGCAACAAAGTACAGGAAATTGCCATACCTGCGGAACTGCAAGAGAGTATCGGCAGTTATCGCGAACAATTGATCGAATCAGCGGTCGAGAGCGATGACGAGATCATGGAGAAGTTCCTGGAAGGTGAAGAACTCAGCAATGAGGAGATCCTGTCCGTTATCAAAAAAGGAACGCGCAGCGGTCAGTTGATACCGGTCTTATGTGGCGCAGGCAGCAAAAACATCGCTGTACAGACATTACTCGACGCCGTTGTTGATTACTTACCAGGCGCCGCCGACGCCTTACCGGAAGACGCAAAAGCCTTTGATGATACTCTGTCCATGTTCGTCTACAAAACTGCGGCGGCACAGGTGGGCACCATCTCCTACTTCCGCGTCTATAGCGGAACGCTCAAGCCAGATACGCATGTCTATAATGTTCAGACAAAGGCCGATGAGCGCATTGGCCAATTGATTACTACCCGTGGCAAAACGCAGGAACCGGCAACCGAAATCCCGGCTGGCGACTTTGGCGCGGTCACAAAACTGACGAATACACATACGGGTGATACACTCGCTGGAAGCAAAGACGTGACGACAGCGCTGGACCCGATTAATTTCCCTGAACCCTGCTACACCATAGCCGTTTACCCCAGGAGCCAGGCTGACCTGGATAAAATGGGTAACGCACTCAACC
>VBHS01000301.1 GCA_005881295.1 Chloroflexota bacterium | reverse complement strand
AGCCTGGAGTTTGGCGAACGGTTCATCATGCCAATCGCATTGGCGCAGGATAACTGGGATGACACGAACCTCACCTTTTTCATGCCTTTCTAGAGCATATCTTACTTCAACTCTATTTGAATAATCAGAAGCTATGAAAGCTCTACTCACCAGAAGCAGAATGATGTCAGCAGTATCGAGATGTGAGCTAATAGCCTGTTCCCAGGGATCACCTCCGCTTATCTGGCGGTCGTGCCAGCAAACTATGCGGTTCTGCCGCTTCAATACACTAAGACCCTTCTCCAGCTCATCTCTCAATTTTTCATCTTCACGCGCATAGGAAAAGAGGATTTCGATGGGCTTCTTCACAGGTTGATTTGAGGACATAAACGCACTCCCAAACTACAAAGTTAACAATGTTCACCCCTACTTATAAACCTGAGTATATGCGCTGCAATGATTATTATCAAGCTTGCGAGTAACTTATCTAATTTTAAGCAACCTTCAAAAGAGATAAGAAAGTGATTTGTTTGTCTTAAGCGAGTTTAGTATCTGCTTAGAGTCTCCTACAGCAGAGCTTATAAGGGTCGAAAATCCTTGTAATGTGCACAAAAAGGCGCTACCCTAATAATCAGATATAAAGAAAAGAGGAGTACATGACTATGCAGATACAAGAGACGACAAAAATACAAACGATAGATATCAGCGATGGCGTGTTGGCGCAACAAACACTTGCCGGCGACCCATACGCTTTTGAGGATCTTGTAAAGCGTTACAGCACTCCGCTGTTTAACTTCATATATCGCTTCCTGGGTGATTATGACCAGGCCTGCGATATCTTACAACATGTATTTATTCAATTGCACGGTTCCTTGAACACACTGCGTACAGATAAGCCATTGAAAGCCTGGCTTTTCCAGGTTGCGCGCAATCGCTGCCTTGATGAACTGCGGCGCAAGCGGGTTATTCATTTCTCGGAACTGGAGTCGGTGAATGATGATGAAGAACTTTCACCTTTAGCAGCCATTCCTGATAATGGTCCGCTCCCTGAAGAATTGGCTGAGCAAAGCGACTTGCAGTATCGACTGCAAGATGCCATCCAGACACTACCCATTAAGTTTCGCTCCGTAGTGCTGCTGCGCTACGCAGGTCAACTCAGTTTTTCTGAGATCGGACAAACGCTCAATATGCCAGAAGCGACTGCCAAAACCTACTTCCAGCGCGCCAAGCCTCTACTACGCACCGCTCTCATGAACCAGGATCAACTTGTCGCTCACTAATAAAAAAGGGGAAAGCGATATTCGTTAAAAAAGGCACCCGGCCAGGCCGGGTGCCTTTTTTAGCATTTTTTCTCATTCCTGAAATTGTATGCTCCGGTTTTGAAACTACCTTGTTTTCCAATTCGTACTAAGACAAGAAGCTTAAGAAAAATAAGAAAGATTAGAGGGCGTTAAGAAATGCAGTATACTCAACAATTCACATATGTAGACAAAGAAATAGCATATGATGATATCGATATTCTTTTCAGTCAATTGCAGCCGATAGAACCACCGCATTCGATCGTTGCTCGTATTCTCAGCCGGGTAAAGGGCCAGGCAATAGATGGAAGGATTCCTTCTCACCCTCTGGCATGGCAAATGCTGGACGGCAGCCTGGAGCAGGGGATGAGAAGGACTCACTAACTTGGTTCATTATTGAATGCGCGCGAAAAGGTTATTTTCCCCTGGTACATCAGGTCCCACCCTTGATGCTGCCAATTGATAGCATTCATGACTTCTCCAATTTTGCTGAATCTCTTCTGGTATCTTCGCCATGAGATTATTGGGATCGAGCTGCGTGCGGTGCATCGACCGTGAGCGATCCTTTTGCTCCCTCCACGGTTCTACATTGAGCCAGACATTGATCTGTTCGTCCGGCATGCCCAGTTTTTCAGGATCGAGACCGCTGAAAGACCCTTCATAGTTTTGTGTGCTCATCCATTCGCCAATCGCCCGCAATGCACTGCGCGGGAAAGAACTATAATAGAGTTTAGAGACCGAGTGTGCTGGACCCAGGTCGGCGTATTGTACGGCGTCGGCGGCTGCATGAAAAGCGCTGGTCGTGTAGCGATAGATGGCAATATGATCTGGGTGCCCGTAAGCACCGCTTTCATCAAAGGTGATGATGACCTGTGGGCGAAATTCGCGGATAATCTTCACAAGCTTGCCCACTACTTCTGCCGCGCTGGCCTGGGCGAATGCGCGCGGATCAGCATTTTCAGGGGTACCGGCCATACCTGAGTCACGATAATCCAGAAACCAGAGGTTATGCACTCCAAGCACTTCGGCGGCGGCGCGCATCTCTCCTTCTCGTACCTGACCCAGGTTTTCAGGCGTTGCCAGGGCGGGATCGGCAATTTCTCCAACCTCACCGCGTGTGGCACAAACCAGGCCCGTTTCCACGCCAGACGTGCTATACTGTAACAATGCGCCGCTCACTATACCCTCATCATCGGGGTGAGCAAAAGCACCGAGTAATCGTTTAGTAGACATTGTTCTCGTTCTTTCTTACTATTGCCATAGTGATGAAACCATACAGTACCCTGTACTGTAACATCTCTCAAGAAATTCTGTCAATTCGCTTCTTATAATTCACCTATCCCTAAAGAATAGGAACAGTATTTAACATAGTTCTCTATGTTTTTCTATGGATAATGTGTTACACTAAGTTTAGCATGCAGGCACAAAAGCCGGGCCGTGGCAGGGATAGTCTTTTTAAACCCAGCTTTGACGACGATTGAGTGGCTCTGTGTTGAATATCGGCGTATATGTATGATGAAGGAGTGATTTACATGGCAAGAACCGTTCTGGATAAAGAACTGCAGGAACTGGATGAACAAATTTTACGGCTGGGATCTCTGGTAGATGATGCCCTGGCAAAAGCGCTTGATTCCCTGGAGACCGGCGATATAGCCAAAGCAGGGTTAGTAATAGAGGCAGATGCCGGCATCGACATTTTGCGGGCGGCCATCGAGGAGCACACCATTCGCTTATTGACGCTGCAACAGCCCCTTGGTGGGCGCGATCTACGCTACCTTACCTCGGCACTCTCTATCGCGGGCGACCTGGAGCGTACTGGTGATGGAGCTGCTGGCATTGCGCAGATCATCTTGCGCATGACGCCCCTTCAGTCCGATGCCAGGCCAGAAGTGAAGGTAAAGGATGACACCGAAGTCACCTCGACGAATGGCGTTGAGATCAGTGAAGCCACGATTTTGCGTGGTATTCTCGATCTGGGCCTGGAGGCCCGGCGCGTCTTACAGGGGACAATGGAGGCATTTGCGCGGCGTGATGTCAATGCCGCAAGGCACATCTGGGAGGAAGATGACGTTGTGGATGTGCGCTATCACCTGGTACGTCATGATTTGATGGCGATGCTTGCTGGCGCTCGTGCCATCCCTGCCCTGCAAAATGATGCACACATTTTGCAGCGCGCCACCTATCTGCTCTGGATTGCTCACAAGCTTGAGCGGGTTGCCGACCATAGTGGGAATATCTGCGAACGTATTGTCTTCATTCTAGAGGGCGAGACCAGCATTAAACGCTCTCAAGAATAGCGCCTCTTCCAGAAAAAGCAAGGATTGCGTTGATCCTTGCTTTTTTAACTTTCTGGCACTGGCAACTCAGCAGTTCTTAGCCACGTACTCCTTACAATCTTTTTACAATTTTCTGCGGAATTTCTGATGTACGAAGATTACAATCTTGACAGATCAAAATGTAGTTGTGTTTTCATTGAATACAGTATCACCCGTCCAAAAATTATGGAGGAATATAACTTATGTCGCAGCAGTATGATGAACAGGCTATACCATATCAATCCGATCAGGGCACGGCATACGCTCATGATAATGGCTCTGCCCCTACGGAACCATACCATTCTGCCCCTGCGGAGCAATACCGTCCCGCTCCTGGCAGCCTGCCAGAGTACACGCCGCCGCCACGGCGCCCAAGAAGTGGCGTGCGCACGGGAGCTATTATCGCGCTGACCTTGTTACTCGCTATTGTCTTCGGCACTGGTTTATTTGCTGGCTGGCAATTTGGACGCGGCTCAGCCGTCGTCGCACCGCCCGCTACAAGCCAGTTACAGCCAGGCACAAATCAAGCTCCAACCGTACCGTCGCTCAATGGCAATAATACCGAGGCGGTGCGAGAGGCCGTGATTGCCAAAGTGCGACCCGCAGTTGTCCAGGTGAACGTCACCTCGCAGAGTGGTTCGGGACTTGGTTCCGGCGTCATCATTGACCGGCGCGGCTATATCGTCACCAATAATCATGTTGTCAATGGAGCACAAAGCATAGAGGTGGTGCTCTATGATGGTACCAGCATCAAAAATGTTCAACTGGTGGGAACCGATCCTGCCGATGACCTCGCTATCTTGAAGATCACTCCACCTGCCTCGAATTTAAGGGTGGCAACTCTGGGTGACTCCTCAAAACTGCAGGTTGGGCAGGATGTTATGGCAATTGGTAATCCTCTGGGTATCACCCAAACGGTGACAAATGGTATTATCAGCGCCCTTGGCCGCAGCGTGAATGAGCAGAACGGAGCGATTATTCCCAATGCCATTCAGACCGACGCCGCCATCAATCCCGGCAATAGTGGTGGGGCTTTGGTAGACATGCAGGGTAACTTGATAGGAATCCCAACGCTGACGGCTATTGACCCTGAATTTAATACTCCAGCTAACGGCGTCGGCTTCGCGATTCCATCAAATCGTGTCAATTTTATCGCGACCCAAATCATTCAAACTGGCAAAGTGACGCATACCGGCCGGGCCGCGCTAGGCGTAAGAGTAGCTGATGTTGATCCAAACCTGGCCGCGCAGGATAACCTCTCCGTCGATCACGGCGCGATGATTGTCAGCGTTGTGCCAAATGGTGCAGCCGACCAGGCTCATCTACAAGCAGGTGATGTTATCGTAAAAATCGATAATAAACAGGTGACCGACACTGCTTCGCTGGGTGATGCTCTCATCAGCAAGAGCCCTGGCGATACGGTTTCCGTGCAGATCTATCGTGGCAACCAGCAGATGACGGTTAGCGTCAAGCTGGGTGAACTGCAACTGAATCAATAACTCAACACGAATAAATGACACGAAAGAGGAGGTCTCTGGCACAACGTCTCGATGCGCCAGGTCGTCCTCTTTCGTGTCAAGGTTCAGGTTGTACTGTGCAAGGCCCCTACATTGTTCTGCTGACCTTCTTGTTTAGCCGGGGTTGCAGGACGACGTGCCCGGCTGGTAAGCAGGACGCCAATAAAGAAGACTGTCCAGCCGAGAGCCATAACCAGCCAGAAAATGTTTTTCACTCCCAGGCGGGCTGTGGTGCCTGCAAGAGCAATGGTGAGTGTACCGACCAGGATCAGAATATTCGCCCCAAACAATGTGCTCGAACCCTGGCGCCGTTTCACTTGCCAGGCGGAATAGATGGCCACGCCAGCTACAGCTGCAGCCCCGAGTGTATTCAAAATAATAATGGTTATCAACCAGGGACCTACCGCTGGCTGCAATATGGCTGTTCCAGGGGTGCCAGCAATCTGGCTCAATTGCCCCTTATCAACAGTGGCAAAAGCAATGAGTAGCACTGCTAATGCACTCAACACACAGAGCACGACCAGGCAGATGCGTGTGAAACGGGCACTTGTGACCAGCGCTATACTGCCGAGGCCAAGCCAGGCAGCTATTAACGCTCCGCCCAGAATGTAGTAGATGCGGAAGAACAGAACTCCAGGCTCACTGGTAGGATGCACCAGTATCATGGCTACATAGGCCAGCGATGCGAAGAAGGCCATCAACAGTGCGATTGCCCAGAAGAACTGGTACGTGCGGTGACGCCGTAGATACTGGCGCAATACTACTCCCGCAAAAAGCCCGGTCACGATCACATTAATGATGGGATAGACTAACAAAATATCGCTGTTCATAACTCAAATAACCTGTCTAATGCTAATAACCCGTCAAGTATGCTAATTTGGAGGACAAACCTGTAAAAAACTCCATTCTTCCTGAGAAAAAGTACGAAAAACTCCACCTATTTCTATACTCTTATATCATAAAGCTTCTTTCGTCAAAACGTCAATCTTCTATCCCAATCCTATTACGTATGCGATATGCGTGCAGCTTGCGGCAAACGTTTTATATAATGGGAGGAGTAATATGTAAAATTGCGCGAAGAAGCGCAAAAGAGAGCACAACGTAAGGAATTGTTCATGAAAATCCTCGTATTGAATGTTGGTTCAAGTAGTCAGAAATGCCGCCTCTATGAAATGGGAGATAGTCTCCCCGACCAGCCGCAAGCACCGCTCTGGGAGGCCAATGCTGATTGGTCCGAGCATCAAGGCGAAACGCACTGCAAGATTACTACCTCTACTGGTCAAAGCCTGGAAGAGAAACTACCAACCACTTCACGACAGGACGTGCTCGCGCACCTGCTCAAAACCCTCTGGAGCGGCAAAACGCAGGTCATCGCTCAAGCGTCAGAGATCGATATCGTTGGCCATCGCGTCGTACACGGTGGGCAGGAGTATCGCGAGAGTACGAAGATTACACCCGCCGTGAAGGATGCTATCAAGCGCCTATCATTGATTGACCCCCTGCATAATCCCTTGAACCTGGAGGACATCGAGGCGATTGAGCAAATCTTGCCGCGTGTGCCGCAGGTAGCAGTCTTTGATACCGCCTTTCACAGCCAGCTCCCCATGGAAGCGGTCGTTTATCCAGGACCTTATGAGTGGTTCGAGCAGGGCATCAGGCGCTATGGCTTTCACGGCATCAGCCATCAATACTGCGCCCAGCGCGCCGCTCAGCTCCTGGGGCGCGACCTGGCATCCTTGCGCCTGGTGACCTGCCACATCGGCAACGGTTGCTCATTAGCCGCTATTCAAGACGGTCACAGTATCGATACCACCATGGGGTTTACCCCGCTCGAAGGTTTGATGATGGGCAGTCGCTCTGGCTCGGTCGATCCCGGGATCCTCATTTACCTGTTGCGCCAAAAGGGGTACTCCGCCGACCAGTTTGATACCATGCTCAATAAAGAATCCGGCCTGAAAGGAGTTTCTGGCGTATCGGGCGATATACGGGCAATACATGAAGCTATTGGGCAGGGCAATGAAAGAGCGAAACTGGCCTTCGCTATCTACGTCCATCGCCTGCGGTTTTATATCGGGTCAATGATAGCGGTGCTGGGTGGGCTGGATGCCCTCGTTTTTGCCGGCGGGGTTGGCGAAAATGACGCCGAAATGCGGACGGATGTCTGTGCTGCCTTTGCTTTTCTTGGCCTCCACCTCGACCCGCAAAAAAATGCCCAATCCCCTTCGGATCAGGATGTTGCTGCAGCCGAGTCTGCTGTACGTGTGCTCATTGTGAGCACGCAGGAAGACTGGTCAATTGCGAAAGAGTGCTGGAGGATCGCCAGGGCATAGCCTTCTTTACATCCGTCGTGGCGACCAGCGCCTCGTTAAGAGAACGCCTATGATACCGATGACCAGGAGAGCGAAGCCCAGTGCTTGCCGCACCAGGGGTATACTCAAGTCGATAATTGGAGGCACAGGCGGAGCTTGCTTCGGTGGCTGGTTATTGGGGGAGGTTTTCTTTGGCTCCGTCCTCGCAGCGGGTGTACTACCACGCGCTGGTGTGCCGGCGGGTGAGCTCCCAGCGCTAGGGGAGGTTTTATTGGGCGTGTGTGTAGGCGCATTGTTCGTTGCCTTTTCATTCGGCTGCATGGCCTTATTATTAGGTGAGGCTGGCGCCGTTGCAGAACCTGCCGACGTTGTCATCGTTCCCCCGCCATGTGTCAACATAGGTAGAACACCTGACAGCAGGAAGATAAAGCCGATCACCGCTGCGATAGTACTCATTATGCGCAAGGAACGCTGCATGTAATGCGGCAACCCGCGTCGTGCTGGTGTGTATGCTGGTTCTCCCTGACGAGTGGCTGGTTCTTGTAGGTAGGTGACACCTGCTGGCAGCGCGAATGAACGGGGTACCGCTGGCTGTGGCATAGCTCGCAGTAAAGCCACCGTCTGTCGCAGGCTCGCCAGTGCGCCTTGACACCGCTGGCAGCTTTCGATATGTGCATTATATTCCACCTGTTCCGCTGGCGAGAGCTGCGCGTCCAGGAACGCTGAAAGCTGTTCAGTTGTCAGGTGTCGATCTCTATCTAAATTGGCCACGCCGGTACTCCATGCTGGTTTTACTCTTTGTTAGTAGGTAGACGATAATTGCGCGGCAAAAGTTCCCTGTACTGGTCAAGGTAAAGGCGCAGGCGCGCTCGCCCGCGCGCGATGCGTGACCGCACCGTCCCAATATTGGACTGGGTTGTAAGCGCAATTTCTTCATATGAAAGTCCCTCGATATCGCATAAAACCACGGCTACGCGTTGATCGAGGGGAAGTGCTTGCAGGCCGCGTTGAATAATGCCCTGTAATTCTTGACTGAGTAAATATTCTTCAGGGTTTGCTTCTTGCCCGCTTTCCACCAGGGAACTTAGATCGCTGGCCGCATGTGGCTCATCTTCATCGGCGAGTACATCTAACGATTCTTCGGAGTGTCGCTGTGTGCGACGCCAGTGGTCACAGGCCATGTTTGAGGCGATGCGCAGGAGCCAGGCACGAAATGAGGAGCCGCCGCGAAAGGATCGAATGGCACGGAAAGCGGCGATAAAAGCATCCTGTGTAATATCCGCGGCAGTATCGGCGTTGCCTACCATGCGGTAGACGACGCCATAGGTTGTTTGCTGGTAATGCAGGATCAGCTCGTTGAATGCGTTGACATCTCCACGCTGGCTGCGGGCGATAAGTTGTTCCTCATCGTCTCGCATTTGTTTTGCCATTGCAGCGCCTCACTTTTGTCTTTTTTGCTGGCGCTAGTGTAACATATTTTATGGTTGGAGACTATGCTCTTCAAAAAGCCTCGCGTTGACATGACTGAATGAATGAGAATATAATTACTTTACACAAGCCATATGGTTTGTTGTGTTGAAAGTTCACTGCTTCATCGTGGAAGCAGCAGATGCTCACTTACCGGGTGCCAGTTGCATTCACCGAACCGAAGCCTGCCCCCGCTCTGGAGGAAGCCCATATGCCGACCACAGATGGCCTTGAAGATATCGTAGCAACCAATTCACGTATTTGCGACCTCGATGGTAAACTTGGAAAACTCACCTACTATGGGGTCGATATCCACGACCTGGCGCGTTACTCCTCTTTTGAAGAGACCGCCTACCTGCTCTGGCACGGTATCTTACCGACACGAGCCCAGCTTGAAGAAGTGACAGCTCAATTACAGGCCAATCGCGAGTTGCCTGGACGCGTGATCGAGATAATGCACCTGCTACCCAGGTCATCCTCTCCCATGGAAGTACTTCGTACCATCGTTTCCACCCTCTCTTCTTTTGATCCCAACCCTGAAGACAAGTCTCCCGGGGCAAACTATGGCCGCGCGATACGTCTTACAGCGGCGCTGGGGACGATTGTGACAAGCTGGGAACATATTCGCAATGGCATGAAGCCAGTTGCTCCTTTGCCTGATCATAATACCGCGACAAACTTTCTCTATATGCTCAATGGTGAGATGCCCGATGATTACACCGCTCACGCCCTGGACACTGCCCTGGTACTCCACGCCGATCATGAACTGAACGCTTCCACCTTTGCCGCTCGTGTAACGGCTGGCACCCTTGCTGATATGTATGCCTCTATTACCTCGGCCATCGGCGCCCTATCTGGCCCGCTGCATGGCGGAGCCAACGAACAGGTGATGCGCATGCTCCTGCGCATTGGCGAGGTGAGTAATACCGAACCCTACATTCGCAATGCCGTCGAGCACAAAGAGCGCATCATGGGCTTTGGGCACCGCGTATACAAAACGGAAGACCCGCGCGCTACCCATTTACGGGCTATGTCCGAAGAACTGGGGAAACGTACCGGTGATAGCCGCTGGTTCAAGATGTCGCGGATTATCGAGGACTACATCAAAGAACAAAAGGGCCTTTATTGTAATGTCGATTTCTATTCCGCCTCCGTTTACTACATGTTGGGCTTTCCCATTGACCTGGATACGCCCATTTTCGCTTGTAGTCGCATCGCTGGCTATACGGCCCACGTCCTTCCCGGTTGTCCTCCATCAAGGCGCGGCTCAGTATGGTTTCGAGCGCAACAGAAACATTTGGATTCAGCATACGCACGGGCGGGAAAGCGGGATAGTGCGGCGGTGTATAGTTTGTCATCGCATAATGCATACATGCCGCCAGCGAGTAGATGCAGGTGCGCTGGTCGTAAGGCTTATCCTGCACGGGTAGATAAGGAGAAATCACCAGTTTCCGTGTCGTGCGATGCTGGCTCCCATTACCCATCGTTTCAACTGACGAAGGTGGCGGTGAAACCTGGAAACCCGTCAGGATGGGTCTTCCTCGCGATCTCTCGATGATGATGTTGCTGGGAGTGATGTCATAGTGGCGCAGAGGAGGATGTTCTCGCTCCAGGGCCATCAAGACATTCAGCAGCGAATTCATATAACCAATCACATCGCGCTCCGCCAACGGCCTGAGCAATTTCTGCATCCGTTCTTCCAGGCTTTCGCCATCGGCATAGGTCAGCACGATATAATAGTGTTTGCCCTCGACGAAACGATCAAGCACGCGCGGCAGCAATGGGTGACGCAGGCGCATCAGGGGTTCTGTGGCCTTCTCGTAATAGACCAGTTCTTTTGCGCGGCGAGTCAGTGGCAAGTCGGTGCACTCCCAGCGTTTCAGTACTACCTGGGCATCGTTGGCCTGGGTATCGTAGGCTACGGCGACCATCAACCTGGTCTCTTCGTTGTGCTTCAAGACACGCTTAATGACATAGCGCCCCTGCCGCGCGCTGACCCCAGATAACGGGCTATTGAGCAAGATACCGGGTGGTATGGTCAGCCGGCCACAGACGGTGCAACAGCGTTGTCCGAAGCGGAGAGGCTCATCACAGTAGGGGCAGTGCCGGTTATCCTGCTCGGCGCCACAGGCGCTGCAACGCTGCGCGCCAGTACGATTCTGGTGTTTGCAGACCTGGCATACATAGCGCTGCTGAGCCGTCTGCACTGCGTCGGCATATTTTTGTGCGAATTCCAGGATATTGGGGTAACGCTGGCGATAATCCTTCGCCAGCGCCCGCAGTATCACCGCTGCTACCTCTACCGGAATGCGCCGATTCCACTGCTGCGGAGAGGAAGGTAGCTCATTAAAATGCGCGTTCCACATCTCTTCGACGCGTCTATACACAAAGGGGGTACGGCCACTGAGCAATTCATAACAGCTTACGGCTAGCGCATACTGGTCGGAATCGCGGCGCGGATTGCCCTGCCATTGTTCGGGAGGCATATAGGCCGCTGTTCCTGTCGCTTCGCCAAGGGAAGCGTGTGTCTGCATTCCCAGGTAAAACGTTGTGCCAAAATCCGAAAGTAGAAGTTGACCACTGCGCCCAATGAGCAGATTTCCCGGCTTGACATCCTGGTGAATCAGCCCATTTTGATGCACAAAGCTCAGCGCATCAGCAGCCTGCCGCATGTAAGGTACCAACTCCTCCGCGTAAGCGACTCTTCTACTGCCATCATCACGACGGAAGAGGTCATAGATTGTCTGGGGCGCGTACTCCATCACCAGGTAGGGGCGTTCATCCTCCAGCTTGCCGAAGTTGTAGACTGGCAGGATATTTGGATGTTGCAGGTCTGCAATGCGCCGTGCCTCGTCAAAAAAGTTTCCCAGCGCCTTCTCGTTGAACTGGTCGAAGCGCAGCACTTTAAGGGCCATAATGCGGCCGAGCGGCGCCGGCTCACGTACCTTGTAGACATGACCATAGCTGCCTGCGCCAATGAAGGAGAGGACTTCGTAGCCGCCGATATGCGCACCCTGCACGAGAAAGTCACAGCGAGGACAGACGACGGCATTGGCAGGGTTCTCATGTCCTCCACCTGGACGTGTATTCAAACAACGGGCCAACTATTCTACCTCTTCTATTTTTTCTTGAGGAAGCGGCGGCATATCCACGCATCTAGCATACCACGCAGGGCGCCAACCAGGCTTAAGACACTCGCGATGATCAGCAGCGCTATCCATGACTGGTTCAAATGGCTGAAAATGGCTGAGTGTGATGAAAAGATCACGTTCCATAAGATCCCCAGTAGAAATGCTCCAACGAACATGAGCATGCCTGCGATAGCGCTACTGCGCGACAGCGTGGCAAAACTCATCTTCGCTGAGAGCCAGACTGCCATCATGGCACCAGGCGTAGGAATGCCTATGAAGATAATGAACAACACACCTAGCACATCCAGCCAGGGGAGGCTGTTGCGTGGGTACACGAAAAAAGCCGGCAAGGCGAAAATCATCATGATTGTCAGTGGCAACAACCCTGTCATGGCTCCTGCCACGGCCGGCCGCCACAGTACTGGCGCCACCTCCACCTGTTCTTTGGCATCGATACGGCCAAGCTGGCGCATGAGATAGAGGTTGCTCACCAACAGGACAATATAAGCGATAAGATGAGGTGAGCCAGGGGATACCACACCATAAGCAATGAAGGCGCCGCTTAGCACGGGCGCGATGATAGCAATGATGACAGCGCGCATGACGAATTTACGCACAGGGCGGTTGCGCACCACAGCGGTAAAGCCCATTGCCCCCAGGATCAAGAAATTGAGGCCGCAGCCTAGCAGCATTCCCAATAAGACAACCAATACAGTGTTATCTTTTGATAGCAGAAAGATGAAGATAATAAATTGTGTGAGCAGCGCAATCAATGCCGTAATGCCATAGAATAAGCGTTTCCCCTCGCGATACTGTTTCGCATCCGCGCTGATGGCTGCTCCGCCGGGATGTAATTGATCCTGTGGTCTATATGGGTAAGAGGGAGCGGCATAGCCTGCTGGATATGCTTGAAGCACGCCAACCGGACTTTGCGCCTGTGCCTGCGAAGGCCACTGCCATTGACCCTGCTGCTGCTGCAGAGGGCTGGCTACACCGCCAGGTGGAACCGGCCTCGCTGGTTGTGCCGGCGGAATGCTGGGAGCAGGTACGGTGGCAACCATTGATGAGACCGCGCCCCAGGGCCGCTCGGCTACAGTCAGGTCAATATTGTTGCCGTCGCCAGTGAGACGCAGTGAGTGCCCTGACCCTACGGCAGCCCGCAGCTCAGCCGCCATCTCCGAAGCACTCTGGTAACGGTCCGCGGGATTCTTTGCCAGCGCTTTCACCACGACCGCTTCAATGGCGGGTGAGAGATCAGGGCGAGAGTCTTTGATGGAGGGCA